>NZ_JAKKSC010000050.1:0-18418 GCF_025653705.1 Shewanella sp. SM87 | reverse complement strand
CCAAATCATCGCGTCCATCGGCAATTTACGCCGTCTTAACGTCGCAACGCCCTGAGAGTCTAGGCAAGATTGAATTAACTCAGGTTCTAACACATCTGCTAAGCAGGTGAATTCGGTTAGGCGGGTAATATGAGTACGGGCGAGTGCTTCTGAGAGTTGCATAAAAAAATCCGATGACATGAGGTCATCGGATTTTGATCTTTTCAGCGAGATCGTCAAGCGATCTGTCTTAACTGATCGGCATTACGCATTCGCGGGTCTTTTTAGTTTGCTTAATCACGTTTTAAAGCGATGGCACTGTGAAACCTAAGTTATCAGTGACCACATTTTTAGGGGTCGTGACTTTCACCGATACGCTGGTGTTGGCCGATGCCGTAAATTTCAGTGGTGAACCTAGACTGCCTTTCGCATACACAGTATTGGGAACCTCGAAGGTTTTAGGCGTTCCAGCACAATCCACGCAAAGTTCGATACTTGTCTGAGCTGGCATGATTTGATTCGCACTGTCGTGGACAAATACTACAAACTCAGAACTAGCACCAACGGCCACAGGCTTGATGTCATTCACACTCGGCAATAACACACCGTCTTGCATCACACTGATATAAGCCTGTGAGCCTGACATGCTCATTACTAAGGCTTTGCGGATATAGGTTTTATTGGCTTGGCCTTTGCCGCAGAGTGCGCTTTCGCATTGTGGACCGTTAAATTTACCATCGGCAAAACTATATTCTTTTGCTTGAGTATTCCAAAATGGTTCGGCTGAATTCCTAATGCCATCTTCATTGTCATCCCTAAACGCATCACCTAGATCACTAAAACCACTAGGAAGATAGGCTTCGATGTCCATACCATTGCCTGTGCATTTTTTCACAACGCCTGAATTCGTTAAACAAGCCAAGTCAGGCACAGGCGTGCCATTGATGTCTTTACTAACATCAGCATCATCAAAGATGTTATTGCCATTGGTATCGAAGAAGGTTTCGTGACCTAAGGCATAAGCGAGAATCGTGATGCGGTGATCGGGTACTCGTGCAGTTTGTGAAGTCCAAACAACGCTACATGTCCCATTTTTAGTTAAACATGATGTTGGGATCTGGCCACCTTCTGTCGTGAAGTTGACAGCAGTATCATCGGGCGCTGGATTGCCAAAACTATCGGAGGCTCGAATGGTGATCGTTGCAGTTTCACCATTAAAGTCACCTGCTTCTGGATTGAATATTGTCGTTGATAGACTAAATCCAAGCTGTTGCGGCAAGCCAGTATTGACGGTCAGTTGCTCTGATTGGCTAGTGATGACTTCTTTAGTATCAGTATCAACTGCAGTAGCGACTACGCGCACAGGCGTGGGTACTGTACCGGATAATACGCGCACACTGGCGATACCTTGGGAGTTAGTCAGGCTTTGCGCATTCGCAGTGCCATTGGCAAAACTTAAACCGCCAACCACAGTGTCTAAGGTAAAGCTGACTTTCTGTTGCGCTGCGGGTTGGCCATTGGCGCTGGTGACTTTGAAGCTGACTAAAGAGGATTCGCTTGAACCTGTGCCGCCCGCACCTTTGATGCGAATTTGTGCAGGCTCTGCTGACTCAAAACTTAAGCTGGCAAGCGTTTGGCGTTGCAGTGTGAATAGGAAATTCGCCGTGAGCGTTTGATTCCCCGCCACTGTCGTGGCGATGATTTGGTCGCTACGTCCACTGTTACCACTGCAACTTGTGTCTTGGAAGGTCGAGCTTGCATTACCCGATAAAGTCGTAACTGGGGTATCGAGTGTGGCGTTATTGTTTGTGGTGCAATCTGAGCTAAAGCTGATGGAAGAGGGTGTTTGCACTCGCGTAACCGTGCCGTCATTGGCCTCTAATACTAAACTTGCACTTACACCAAAACTACCGCCTGCGCTGATTTTATATGCGCCATCGGCATCGGCGGTTAAGGTGCTAGCCAGTTTACTTTCGGTAAAGTCAGCGCCATTGAATGAGCCGAGTTTCAGCGTGCCTTCTTGATTGACGGCATCTTTACTCAGCACTTCATACAAACTGCTGGTTTGCAGCGATTGACCTTGATAGTCCACAGTGACCGTTAAGGCATTTGCCCCTAATTCAGTTGCACTTGGCGTATAGGGTACCTGCGCAATACCTTGAGTGTTGGTCAGCGCACTGGTCGGATTGAGCGCCGCTGAACCAGCAGTAAAGGTGACTTTAGCGCCTTCGATACCTTTGCTTTCGCTATCGAGCAATATGGCTTGTAATTGCACCGACTCATCGACTTTAAAGCGAGTGACTAAGGCTGAGCTGCTTAAAATACTGGCGCTGAGTTTAGGAGCGGCAGGAGAGGTACCATCGCTAGCACTTAAAAACTCAAAATTGCGGGTAGCTGTGAGTGCCGTTGTGGAATCATTTGGGGTTGTTGTTGCAGTAATTATCCCTGCATTGACAAGTAAATCAGGATTACTAACGATAATAATGGCTTCACCGTTATTGTCTGTTAGTTTGCTATTAGGTGTTAATACGCCAAGGTCTGTCGTAAAGTCTACTTTCTGATTGCTCACTGTAGCTGAGCCTTTCTTTAACTTCGCGACTGCGCAAAAGCCTGTGTCTTTAGGGAAACTTTGGAGTGAAGTGACACTGCCGCATTCAGAACCCGATAAGGTTTTAAAGTCGATAGACAGTTTATAGATACCGTCAGTGGCATCTGTGCCACCGTTATCTTCGTCCGCAGGGCCGTTACAGGCCCCGAGTCCAAATAGTCCAATAAAAAGCAAAGCTAGGCTACATAACGTTTTGCTAAGTCGCATAAGCAACATCCTTGTGGGGCTGAAGTTAATTAGTCTTGGATTTCGCTGCGTAGATATTTAAACAGCTCTTTAGATGATTTTGATTCAGGGCCTTTGGCCAGTTCTTTGGTGGCTTGACGCACCAAAGTACGCAGTTTTTGTCTGTCTAATTGCGGATAATGCTCGACGACAGTTTGAATCTCATCATCACCTTGGGTGAGTAAGCGTTCACGCATTTTTTCGAACATTTGTAACTTAGCGGTCTCGTTGTTGTTTTTATTCAACACGATAGCGAGTGAAGCCTTGATTGGCTCAATATCAAAATTACGCATCAATTTGCCGATATACTGCATGTGGCGACGATACGCCTCAGTATTGACTTTGATTTTGCGTGTTTGCAGGATAGCGTCGTACAAAAACTCATCCAGCTCGATTTTATCTAGCTGAGTCTTGCTCAGTGAAACAAGCTCCATACCGACTTTTTGCACGGCTTCACTATCACGCTTGTCCGTTGTTTTGCTGCTGACATAATCTTCATCTATGTCGTAGGGCTGTTTAAAATGTTCTGAATCACCAACAATCTTCATATAGATAAAACCTCAAGTAATTTACTGGCTAATAATAACATCTCCAGCCAAAAATCGCCTAGGTGAATGTGTTTATACCCAAGCTACCTGAAGATACGAGTTTCAGAGCGCCTAGGGTGCTTCAATTCAAGGCGCATCAATGACAGAATGTCGGCCACCTTTTGAATTGATGCAACACGGAAGTGGAGTGCCCTAGGCGCTCCGTCCCGGCGGGTTTTAACGCACTTTATGCTGTGTTGGTTATTTTTAACTTAGCCCGCTAGGTCTGCAAATAACCGCCTTGCCTAAAGTGCGTTAAACTCCCGCTGAATCCTGCATCTTCAGGTTGTTTGGGTATAGGATACGCTCTCAAGCCTAAGTCAGCCGCGAATAATTAATGTGAATGGGATTTGTGTTTGTTATGCTACGGCAATTGCCGACAACGAAAGAGTAGCTTTGTGTCTTTGAACAGAATCGATAGTGAATTGGGCGCGCTGAAAGATGCGGTGGCCGTGGCGCTGGAATATGCCAACAAATTAGGAACGAACGCTGCCGAAGTGGCGATCAGTAAACAACAAGGTTTGTCGGTTTCTACCCGTTTAAAAGAAGTTGAAACCGTTGAATTTAATAAAGATGGTGCCTTAGGAATTACGGTTTACCGCGATGGTTGCAAGGGCAGTTCATCGACGTCGGATTTAAGTCCAGAGGCCATTGCCCTCGCGGTAAAAGCGGCCGACGATATCGCCCGTTATACTTCTCCTGATCCATTCAGTGGTCTTGCCGATAAAGCCTTGATGGCAAATCAGATCCGCGATCTTCAACTGTATTATCCACAAGATATTTCCCCCGATGAGTTAGCACAACTAGCGATCCGCGCTGAAACTGCAGCGCTCGATGCCGATCCACGTATCAATAATTCCGACGGCGCCAGTGCCAATGCTCACACCGCGGTTAAAGTGTATGGCAACAGCCACGGTTTCTTAAACGGTTATTGCAGCTCGCGTTATAGCTTAAGCTGCAGCGTGATCGGTGAAGATAGCGAAGGCAATATGCAACGGGATTACGATTACACTATCGCCCGTAAATTCAGCGAGATGCTTGCACCTGAAACGGTAGGTTTAAAGACCGCAGAGAAGACAGTAAGCCGCCTCGGTGCGCGCAAGATCGCGACGACGCGTTTACCCATTTTATTAGCGCCAGATATCGCCACAGGGTTAATCGGCCACTTTATCGGTGCGATCAGCGGTGGCAGTTTATACCGTAAATCCAGTTTCTTATTGGATTCGATCAACACCCAAATCTTCCCCGATTGGTTCAATATCGAAGAGCAGCCACATTTACTGGGTGCTCTAGCGAGTGCGAACTACGACAGTGAAGGCGTGGCGACCCAAGACAGACGCATTATTGACCGCGGTATGTTAGAAACCTATTTGCTGACCAGCTACTCGGCGCGCAAGTTAGGCTTAACCAACACGGGCCATGCGGGCGGTATTTATAACTGGACGCTCGGCCACACAGGCCAAACCTTCGACGAATTGGTGAAAGACATGGGCACAGGTTTGATTGTGACCGAAGTCATGGGCCAAGGCGTGAACATGGTAACGGGCGATTATTCCCGTGGTGCGGCGGGTTTCTACGTTGAAAACGGTGAGATCCAATATCCAGTGGAAGAGATCACTATCGCGGGTAACTTAAAAGAGATGTTCCGTGGCGTGCAAGCCGTGAGTAAGGATTTTGATCTGCGCTCATCGATTCGCACCGGCGGTATCTTGTTATCTGAAATGAAGATTGCAGGTAACTAATGCGCACAGATGCGCACAGAGTTTGCGCAGTGAGTTGGGCACTGAGTGCTTTAGGTTTTAATATCCATATTTAAGCTACTGAATTAAAATAACAAAGGGCAAGCGATTAACTATTTAATCTGCTTGCCCTTTTTGTATAACGCGCTGATTACGGCTATTCGTCTAATGAACCGCTAAGGTTAAAACGCATAGCTTGCGCTGAGTTCAAACGAGCGACCTGCACCGGCAATCTGGTTAAAGCCATTGGTATTATCGGCCTTAAATTCCGCCACACTCACGCCGCCCAGTGGCAGCTCATAGTAGCTGTCGAACAGGTTATTCACGGTGAAGGTGACAGTCAGATCCTGCCATTTCATGCTGCTGTTCAAATTGAGTAAGGAGTAACTGTCGGTTTCATTTTCAAGGCGGCGGTCATCTACGCGATCTTTGGTCGCAACCCATTGCCATGAAAGACTGTTTTCCCATTGACCTAACTGATGTTGCAGTGCCAGTTCTGTTTGCAACGGCTTGATTTGATATAAAGGTTCATCACCTTCATCTCGCTCCCCACGGGTTACATTAACTTTGCCTAACACTTGCCATTTACCTGTGCTGGTTTCGGCAAACTGATAGAGCGCATTAAAACGTGCGCCATAGAGATTGGCATCTAAGTTAGTGAATTGGAGAATATTGCGTTTGCCATCAGGCGAACTGGTGCGATTGAAGCTACCAATGACTTCTGCATCGACATAGTCAGTCACTGCTGTGTACCAAGCTGTGGTCGAAACTTGCCAGCTATCATCGTTATATTTGTAGGCTGCGCTCAGGGTATGGGCGGTTTCTGGTTTAAGATCCGGATTACCCACATAACCATTACCATCACCATACCAACCTATCATAGTGGTCGCCATAGTGCCGCGGCCCCAGCTGTAACGTTCGTATAGATTCGGTGCACGATTCTTGCGGGCTAAACCAAACTCAAGTTGTTGATTAGTCGATAATTGATAGCGCGCCAGCAAGGTGGCATCGATCAGATTATCATCACGTTTTCTGTCCATCGCATTAAAGGCTTTTGCCGCTTCTGCGTCGACATTGGACATGCCCATCATAGGCATGTTGCTATAGGCTTGGACTTCACCGGTATTGGTGGTGACATACTCAAAGCGAACACCCGCCGATAACCACCAGCTTTGACTTAAATCTTGCTGCCATTCGCCATAAACGGCGGCGCGGCGGCGTTCACCATCGTTGATGTTGATGTAGTCATTGGGCGCCATCATAGTGCCAGGCACCGCAGGCCAAACATCGTCGAGCTGGTAGCTATAGTATTCTTGGCCGACCAGTAAGGTGCTGTCATCACCCATTGGCAAGCGCCAGTGCAGTTGATAGCTGTAGTCATCACCTTCAGTGTTCATTGGCATCTTGCCGGTTTTTTCTGGGGTGAAAAAGCCCATCTCGTGTTTCACGCCGTGCCAGTTTACTTGGGCACTGAATTCACCGTCATCGTCGAGTTTGAGTTGATAACGGGCGAGGGCACCGTAACTCTTGTTATCCGTCATATCCATGTATTGGTTAGCAAAACCTTGGAATGGAATATTTTGGTGGGTCAATTTGATGGCAACTTCTTGAGTCTCATCGTGCCATGCGGCGGTCAGTGCATGGTTTTGTGCGCGGTATAGAGTATCTATGACTTTATCGCCATTGCCATCTTTATAGCTGTTGGCATCTTCATAGGCGCCTTGATAGCTAAGGCTGACATTTTTGCTGGCGACTGTGGCGTTGGTGCCGAGTAATAAGGTGTCACTCACACTGCGATATCCAGTTGAAATATCGCCACTATTCCACTTGATAGCCTCGCTTTCACCAAATTTAGGGTTAAGGCTGCTAACCTTGATCACGCCCGCAATATTGTCTCCACCGGCACTGACTGGCGATACGCCCGCAATGACTTCGGCTGCGGTGATTTGATTGGCGGAGATATAGGACAGCGGTGGATTCATTTGGTTTGCGCAGGACGCGGTAATGTCGGCGCCATCAACCAGCACTTTGATGCGATCGCCCATCATGCCATTGAGGATAGGTAGGGCCGATACGCCGCCCGCTTCGGAGAAATCGACTCCTTGCCCTTTCAGTAGATTTTCAGCCGAGCCTAATGCGTTACGGTTTTCGGTCTGTTGGCCATGGACCTCTAAGCGTTCAATATTGGCTAATTCGCTGTCGTCAGCCATGGCCTGTGGCGCTAGCGATAAGCCCATGGCGATTGCGAGGGATGAGGAAATTACTGAAGTTTTAAACGGGTGAGATAAATACGCAGAATTTGCAGCCATCTTATTGTCTTCCATTCACTTGGATTAATTGCGCTGCATTATAAAGAGCATCTCAGTGTGGCAGGTGCGGCATATTGTCGCAGAGGGTAACAAAGCGAGTTAAAACATCAGAATATGGCTTAAGCAGAAGACAAGTTTTCCACTTTTTAATCAGTTAGGCATGATTCTCTTAGCTCTTTATTGGTACCTCAATTGATAAAAGGTCCAATAGAACTCTGCGTTAGCGGTACTTTTTGTGATTTAAGCTAGCCAAAATACTTGCTATACAAGCGCTGAGTTTCACCTTGGGAATCCATAGCGGCGAGTGCTTTGGCAAATTCAAAGACTTTAGAATCTGGTGTTAACACTGTGGGACTGTTATCTGGGCTGATGGGGATATCAGCGCGATAGTTGGGGTTGTGTCTACCGCGGTAGTGGCGGCTTTTTTTCGAGAAACCGAGGTACATTTCCTGAGGTAATTCGCTGTAGTGATAGTGGAGTTTAAACTGGCTTTGGTCACGATTTTTAAGGTAATAATGCAAAGTGGTTTGATCATAAATAAAAAAGTCCCCTTGGTTTGAAAGCAAATAATCCAAGGCTTTAGGGACGGTTAACTCAGGCGGTTTGCGTACCTTGATTTTGTCGGGTAAGCCGCCAAAGTCGTAACTGCCGGGGGCAATTAAGAGGGTCATCTCATTATGGGCTAACTGTTCAATGGAGCGAATATCGGCGGCGCCAGCACGGCTAATGCCAATCGCACGTTGTGAAAGTCCATTGGGGATAAAATGCGCGTATTGAGCCCGCTCTTCGGTGAAATTAAGGCCGGGATAAAAATCGATATTGCCGAGTTTGAGATCCCGCAGAATACGTAATTTAGGTGCGCGCACCACATTGAGTTTGCAGCCAATCTTGTCCGCCGCCGCTTGATAGAGTTCGTGATAAAATCCCGTGTTATTGGATTCGTCACCAATAAAGGGTAAGCGTTCGCTGGTGCGATACCCCATAGTCATCACGCAGGAGTCTGAACTGGAAAAAGCGTTGGCAAGCGGGGCTTGAAGCGTTATTAGCAAGAGCAGTGCGCCGAGCCAAGGTTGAGCGACTAACACGGATGTCAAATTGATCTCCTTATCTGTCGATTACAAAGTGTAACCTGAGTGCCAATAAAGGTTATGGCAAAGTCCACTCACTAAACCTATTAATAAAATCTTATTGATTATTAAGCTAATATATTATTTTTGTTTGAATAATCTATCATACTTTCCTACTAGTCAAAGTCATTTTTTATGTTGGAGTGCACAAACTCTGTACATCTGATTTGATTGCGTTATAGTTTGCGCTGTTAGGCTATGGGCTTAACTTTCATTAAGCAGTGAGGCATAAAATGACTAAGCAAAAACCGCAAAATATGCCCTTAGAACACGAAAGTGGTCGAGGCACCATTACCGATAACGCACTAAAAGCGTTAGTGACGAGTCCCTTGTTTAGGACCCGCACCGAGAAAGCGAAAAAGGGCAAAGGGTCATACGACCGTAAAGCACAAAACCGAAAGGGGCATCAGCACAAGGGCGATGCCCCTTTTGACTTTCTAGATCTGTGCTTTTGCTAATCTGCTTTTTTACTGCTTTAGTTCGCTGTTTTAGTCTGCTGTGTTAGTGCCTCGTTAATCCTGCCAATTCATGCTCCTCCACCTGCCTTTACGCCAATCTTTACGCTTAAATCAGCCTTATTATTGATACTCCTTGTTGGAGGTTAATTGTACTTTCGCCCTGAGCGAGTATGGTGAAGGCTTAGAGGGTTTTAGCGAAGGAGATGCGCATGGCACAGCAATATCGAATCGAACACGACACTATGGGTGAGGTAAAAGTCCCCGCCGACTGTTATTGGGGCGCACAAACCGAGCGTTCGCGGCAGCACTTTCGTATTGGTGCTGAGGCATCTATGCCTGTCGAAGTGATCCACGCTTTTGGCTATTTAAAGAAAGCCGCCGCCATTACCAATCAACAACTTGGCACTTTGACTCAAGCTAAAGCTCAACTGATTGCCCAAGTGTGCGATGAGCTGATTGCAGGCGAACTCGATGCGCAATTTCCTTTAGTGATTTGGCAAACGGGCTCGGGCACGCAAACCAATATGAACGTCAATGAGGTGATTGCCTATCGCGGCCATGTGCTCTCAGGTGGGCAACTTATCGATGCGGTTAAATGCTTGCACCCCAATGATGATGTTAACCGCTCGCAATCCTCCAACGATACTTTCCCCACCGCCATGCACATTGCCGCCTATCGCCAAGCGGTTGAGCTCGTTTTGCCCTACATGAGGTTATTGCAGCAGAGCTTGCAGGATAAGGCCGAGGAGTTTGCGCAAATTGTTAAAATCGGTCGCACGCATTTTATGGATGCAACACCGTTAACGTTAGGCCAAGAGTTTTCGGGTTATGCCGCGCAGTTAAGTCATGCCATCGAAGGCATTGAGCACAGTCTCAAGCGGGTGGCCGAGTTAGCCTTAGGTGCGACCGCCGTCGGCACAGGGCTAAATACACACAAGGATTACGCCGTTAAGGTGGCGGACAATATTGCAAAACTCACGGGTTTGCCCTTTGTGACGTCGCCGAATAAGTTTGCTGCCCTTGCTGCCCACGATGAATTAGTCGCCCTGTCGGCGGCCTATAAATTGGCGGCGGTCAGTTTAATGAAGATCGCAAATGATATTAGGATGTTAGGTTCTGGCCCGCGTTGTGGTATTGGTGAGTTATTACTGCCTGAAAATGAACCCGGTTCGTCGATCATGCCGGGAAAAGTGAACCCGACTCAGGTCGAGGCTATGACTATGGTGTGTGCGCAAATCATGGGTAATGATGTCGCCGTTGGGATTGGCGGCAGCAATGGTCAGTTTGAGCTCAATGTGTTTAAGCCGATGATTATTGCCAATGTGCTGCAATCGGGGCGCTTATTGGGGGATGCTTGCCAATCGTTTAATGATCATTGCGTGGTCGGCATAGTGGCGAACGAGCCACAAATCGCGCTGCATGTGGAAAATTCACTCATGTTAGTGACGGCGCTGAATCAACATATCGGTTATGAAAAGGCCGCTAAGATAGCCAAAAAAGCCCATAGCGAGCATAAGACACTGCGCCAAGCGGCATTAGAACTTGAGTTTGTGACAGTAGAAGAGTTCGATCTGTGGGTCGATGCCAATAAGATGTTGGGACCCGATGCTTAATTCATAACGTCACAGCCTAGCCGTTGATAAATAAGTGAAAGAAATAGTGAGGTAAAACAGTGGAGTAAGGATGCTGAAGCATTCGCAGTGTTAATGTTTACGGTGCATCGAATGATAAAAAACAAAAAGCGAACCAGAGGTTCGCTTTTTGAGTCATAGCCTGTCCTATATCAGAACAGCTTAGTCTTGGGTGTCAGCGTCGACCACTTCAGCCCACAGATCGTGTTCATCTGAATGGGTGATGCGGGCACGAACCAACATACCGGGTTCCAGCTCAGTTTCACCATTGATAAACACCATGCCGTCGATTTCAGGTGCATCGGCGAAGCTGCGGCCAATGGCGCCTTCTTCGTCTACATCGTCAATCAGAATATCTAAAGTACGGCCAACGAAACGGGCTAAACGCTCGGCGCTGATCTCGGCTTGGAGTTCCATAAATCTGTGGTATCTGTCTTCTTTCACTTCTTCGCTGATAAGCTCGGCTATGGTGTTGGCGACAGCGCCATCCACTTCAGAATACTTAAAGCAACCTACGCGGTCGAGGCGAGCTTCTTTTAAGAAATCGAGCAGGATTTGGAAATCCTCTTCGGTTTCACCTGGGAAGCCGACGATGAAGGTCGAGCGGATCACTAGATCTGGGCAGATTTCACGCCAGCGTTGAATCGCTTCTAACTGACGGTCAACACGACCTGGACGCTTCATCATCTTGAGGATGCGCGGGCTAGCATGCTGCATTGGAATATCCAAATACGGCAGGATCAAACCTTCCGCCATTAGCGGGATCAAATCATCAACCCATGGGTATGGGTAGATGTAATGTAGACGCACCCAAGCGCCCATTTTACCTAGTTGGCGCGCTAGGCTAGTAATGTCTTGTTTGACTGGCATACCGTTCCAAAAATCGGTACGACCGCCTTTGTCTTTGCCGTAGGCCGAGGTGTCTTGGCTCACAACTAAAATTTCTTGTACGCCTGATTCCACTAAACGCTTAGCTTCATCTAAGATGCTGCCCGCTGGACGGCTGTCGAGATCGCCACGTAGCGAAGGAATAATGCAGAAAGTACAACGGTTGTCGCAACCTTCTGAAATCTTTAAATAAGCGTAATGCTTAGGCGTTAACTTAACCCCAGTTTGTGGGATTAATGAGGTGAAAGGGTTGTGCTCTGGCTTAGGCACGTACTTGTGAACATGCTTCAACACGGCTTCGTAGCTGTGTGGGCCAGTGATTTCTAACACATCTGGGTGCACTTCGCGGATTTGGTTTTCTTTGGCGCCAAGGCAGCCAGTGACGATCACTTTGCCGTTTTCTTCTAAGGCTTCACGCACAGCATCCAGAGATTCTTCCACCGCAGCATCGATAAAGCCGCAGGTATTGACGATAACTAAGTCGGCATTGTCGTAGCTGTTCGTGACTTCGTAGCCGTCGATGCGTAACTGAGTCAGAATACGCTCTGAATCCACGAGGTTTTTTGGGCAGCCCAAAGACACGAAACCGATGCGATTCCCAGTGGTAACAGCATTAGTGCTTGCTGCTTCTAGTGTTTTGACTGGGATATCAAGCGTGGTCGTTTGCTTGGGTTTAAAAGTTTCAACTGTCATGGTTTCTCGCTGAGGTATAAGCCGCCTTAAAAAAGTTGGCGGATTATACCTGAAGTGATTAAAAGGTACAGTAGCTTTGGCTGAAAAGTGTACAACTGGGGCGCTGAATATGCCAGTTAACCCTAAGGCCTATTTGGGGTGTGGATATAGGAAGATAGGCCAAAGATCTATGGTCGAACTCATCTGGATAAAAAGCGCTAAACATTTTTTCAGAAAAATTAACCCTTTTTAAAATTGGTCGCGTTTATAGGGGCAAGAGACAATTTCTTGATGCTGTTACATATTGGCACAAGTATTGGCACTTTTTACTGATAGCCTAAGCGTTAAATAAGCGACACAGTCGTTTTAGCCGTCTCGTTTTGAATATGCGTTCTATTTGAAGTGGTTTAGGTATAAGCACATTATTTTGGAGTAAGTTATGAAAAATTCTCTTTTAGCGGTATTGGTGGCGGGTGGTCTTTTTTCTAGCGCGTTTATGGCGCCAGCGGTACTCGCCGCTGAGGTCGATTTCCCGCATATTGAAACCATGGGTGTGAGTCAAATCCAAGTCGAGCCTGATATGGCGGATGTGAATGTGGAAGTGGCCGTGACCGAAAAAACCGCTAAAGCCGCCAAAGATAATTCCGATGCCGCCGTGGCTAAGTTTATCGCCCGTCTCACCGCAGCGGGTGTGACTAAAGATCAGATCCAGAGCGCGAATTTAAATCTTCAACCGCAATACGTCTATGTGCAGGATAAAGCGCCAGAGCTGACGGGTTATACTGCCAGTCGCCAAATTACCGTGACGGTAACAGACTTAAGCCGCTTGAATGCTATTTTAGATTCAGCCTTAGAAGAGGGCATGAATCGGGTCAATAACATCGCCCTTAAGTCGAGCAAAGAAGCTGAATACGTCGCCAAAGCACGTCAAGCCGCGATTGTGGATGCCAAACAAAAAGCCGAATCTTTGGCTAAAGGCTTTGGTGAAAACCTAGGTAAGATCTGGCAGATCCGTTATTACGATCAACGCCCTGTGCAACCTGTCATGTTACGCATGAGCGCCAAAGCCGATGCCATGGGCGCCGCCGAGAGCTATCAATATGGTCAAGTGAGCATAGAAGATAGAGTTGAAGTGATTTATAAACTGAAGTAAATCAGTCAGAGGCATATGGTGATGGATGAAGCTCCTATTGGGATTCATCCATTTTTTTATGCCGTTTACAATCGTTTTATATTTTTGGAAATAGCATTCTTCACTCTATATGTGATGGATTTTATTAGGATGATGAACAGTAAAAACTGGCAAATTTAAGTATTTATCCTCACACTAGTAAGGTTAATGTTCAGGAGGCCGTTTATGGATTTTCCCGCTCGAATAAAGCAACAAACTTGCATGGATTGCTTAAGTGGTAAGTCATAAGGATTTGAAATTCGAATGGCATTTCAACCTATTATCCATTGGCCTAGTCGTGAGATTAGCGGTTATGAAGCCCTTGTTCGAAGCCCTGATGGTGAAGGGGCTGCGTGGGTGTTTGAGCGGATTAATGAAAATAATAAATACTATTTTGATCAGGCTTGCCGTGTTAAAGCGATAGAAACCGCTTCAAAGCTGGGACTCGATAAGATGCTCAGTATCAACTTTTTACCTAATGCCGTATATAACCCTGAGACCTGTATCCGCGCGACGATTGAAGCCGCCGACATGTATGGGTTTGATATTCACAAAATCATGTTCGAAGTGACTGAGGGCGAGCAAATTGTTGATCGGGCAAAATTAGTCCGTATCTTCGAGAGCTATGTTAAGCGTGGTTTTATCACGGCAATCGATGATTTTGGCAGTGGTTTTGCTGATTTAAGCTGGCTCGAAGCCCTGCGCCCTCAAGTATTAAAACTTGATATGACCTTGATCCGTGATATCGATCTCGATAGAGAAAAGCAGTTAGCTGTGGATGAAATACTGCGTATTTGTTTAGAGCTTAATACAAGAGTTTTGGCCGAAGGCATTGAGACTGAAGCCGAACTTAATTATCTCGCTGGAATAGGGATTGAGTATTTTCAGGGGTATTATTTTGCCAAACCACAACTCGAATATTTGAGTTCCTATGAAGAGCTAAGCTTTCACTCCCCAAAGTAAATGGTTAGGTGGATTGATATCGTTGCACGATTAGAGTGATAACACGTGCTGAGACTCGATGGATAATTCTTTGTTTCTGATATCGGCTAACTGATATATCATGCGCCACCTAAAATTGCCCTTGTTACCTATTCGCTACTATGTCTTCCAACGCGCTCTATACCGATTTATCCGGTTATTACGATTTAATGTGTTCCGATATCAACTACCAGCAACAGAGCGCGAGTATCCATCGTCTGCATCAGTTCCTCGGCAATAATGGTAAGCAACATCTTGATTTAGCCTGTGGCACTGGTCCACATGTGCGGCATTTTATCGACCTTGGTTATCAGTGCAGTGGCCTTGATATTAATCAGCCTATGCTAGACATGGCCATGCGTCGTTGTCCTGAAGCTCAGTTTAACCTCCAAGATATGACGGCTTTTTATTTAGAAGAGCGCGTCGATTTGATTACCTGTTTTTTATATTCCATCCATTACAGTGCTTGCATCGAACGCCTTAAAAGCTGTATCGCCAGTGTGCATAGCGCACTTAATGACGGTGGGCTGTTTTGTTTTAATACTGTCGATAAGCACAGAATCGATAACACAAGTTCGGTTAAGCATTTTGCCGAGTTTGATGGTAGTCATTTCGCCTTCGAATCCGGCTGGCATTACAGTGGGCAAGGTGAGAAACAGTCATTAAAGTTGAGTATTACCAAAAGCAGTCAGCCGTTTGCTGAGGTCTCGCCTTTACCTGTCTCTGATATGAAAGGCTTAGGCTCGCTGGAAGCTGGGTTACACGCCGCAGGTTTGCAAGAAGTCCACAGTATTGAGCAATGGCAAGACCAACATGCTATGGTCGCTACCAGCTTCACTGAGCTGCAGGAATTGTTAGCGCCCTATTTTGAAGTGCATGTTTTCGAACACGATTATGAAAGAATTGTCCCGTGGGATTTAGCATCAGGTAATGCGCTGTTTGTTTGCGTGAAGATTTGACCTTCTGTTGAAGGTTGGTAACAGAAGGTCTGCTCATAATGTCAGTGTGACTTGTTAAATCTCGCTTCTCTGTCAGTCTGTTTTTATTTAAAGCCAAATTAAAGTTGTAGGCTTCACTCCTGATTTTTCATCAAGAGTCGACCAAAAGGGGAAAGTACCGTTCCCCTTTGGGATATTCCTTGCCAAATAACGTCCATGCTTAATAATCAGTTCGTCATCCATAACTCTTGTTTATAACGCTGCCGCACAGTATTCCCGTTAAAGCTTGCTTTAATAAACTTGTTTTAATAAGTAAGTCGCACAATATAAATGATAATAGAATTAATTAAATGTAATAATTTTGTATGTTTATTTTGTTACCTATGAAATAGTTACAATTTCACAGGCAATAAATACATTAAGACAGAATTAGCACGGCTTTAGTGTAAGTATGAAAAAAGTTTCATGTGTTTTATAAAAATAGTTAACTTGAATTTAAAATGTTTGAAGTTATGTATGGTTTTGATAAATAAAACTATTATTTGTTTTATATATTGAACGGAGTGTGGTTTTGCGAGGTTGGCATTATTTTTGTAATGTCCTTAGTGTATTTAAATAATTAACTAGGAGTACTTTATGAAAAATCCCATTCTTACTTTAGCTGCCATTATTTCTTTAGCCTCTTTTAGTGCATATTCTCATGCTGATAACATGAGCAACAGTGATGCCGCAGAAAACGGAATCTATGTCGGCGCTAACTACGGTTATTTAAAAGTCGATGGCGATGATGATTTTGATGATAATAGTGATGTAATGCAGGGTCTTGTTGGTTATAAGTTTAATAAATACCTTGCTCTTGAAGGTAGTTACATTAACTTTGGTGATTATGGTAATGGTTTAGCCAATGCCGAAACCGATGGTTATACGGCAGCCCTGAAAGTCATGCTTCCCATTGCAGACCGAGTTGAGCTATATGCTAAAGGTGGTCAGTTATGGTATTCGACAGATTATGACGTCGTCGGTTTTTCTGGCAATGACGATGGTGAAGGTGTATTCGCCGGCGCTGGTGTGGCATTTAAAGTCACAGATCGATTTTTAATTAATGCTGAGTACACTTGGTATGATGCAGATATTAATGTCGATAGCGTCGCCAATGGCGGAAAAACAGATACAGACTTTAATCAAGCCAGTATCGGTGTTGAATATCGCTTCTAATTATTCGTTGTTGATATTTATAATTTAAATATTAATTATTTAGGTGTGACACGCTCAGTGTCACACCTTTTTTATATTACTAATAAGCCCCTCCGAGTTTTTATTTTTTAAATCAAAGTCAAAATCAACGTCGTAGGGCTTCACCCCCACACCCGACCAAGAGGGAAAAATCGCCTATTCCCCTTTTGGAAATCCCCCGGCGTCCCTAGCGAAGTTACATGCATTAGTTAGTGGCTTCGTGCTTATTCGAAAATCGCTAACGCTTCCGATTGATCCGCTTTACATCCATGTAAAGCCCCAGTTCGGCAGTCCCTGCCTCTCGCTCATAAGCGCGAAAATCACCGATTTTCATTCGCCCCTTCCCCCCGAAAGCTACGCAGACGTCCTGTCTGCGTCACGCTATTTTCTTCAACGCCCTTCAGCAACTTCGCAGGGGATGGTGGACTTCTGTTGCTGAGGTGTTGACTGTAATCCTAAGAGTGGTGTGTATGTCATATATTTTTAAATATTAATAACTTAAAGTATCTCCGATATAGTATATTAGCTTGCATGTTCCATTATTCCCCCGAGTTTTATCAAGTAAAGAGTGGTTGAATACAGTCATAACCAACACTCTCATACCAACAAGAGAGGGTTATTTAAGGATGAATTCTTATGCAAGTGCTGGATGATATATGGGCTTCAATTAAAGGAAACACCAAAACACGTAGCAAAGACCCTGTCATTGGTGCATTTATAGTGGCATGGTGTATCTGCAACTGGGATAAGCTGGCTAAGCTATTTTTTGGAAGCCAAAAAATTGATGAAAGAATTAAAACAATGTCGGAAAGCATGGTGTATTCAAAAGTACTCTCTGATGCTGATCTCATAGGTATTCCCCTTTTAATTACCTTATTTTATTTGTTCTTACTTCCTTGGATATCACTATGGGTGAAGAAAAAGCAGGATAAAGCCACTTTGTCTCAGCATTCACACGCTGTGGGACTAGATATCTTGCGAGCTCAAAAGCAAAGAGAACTAAATAAAGAAAATCTTAGAGCTAATCCAGAAAAGAAATTCCTTGAGCAAGAGGTTGAAATAGAAATTCAGGAGAAGCTTGAAAAGGCTGAACGCCGCAACATGATTAAAGAGTATATAGACCAAAAAGCTAAAGCCGCTCGTTTAGATGCTGAAAGTAAATTAGCTAATATGGAGAAAGAGCGGGTAGAACTTGAAAGTAAACAACGTAAAGAGGAAGTTGAAAAGCTGCGGTTTAATTCTCAAGCTGCCATACATAAGGCAACTCTGGCATCTACCCGCTTTCCAGTTGTTTATCAATTGATGGATATGCTAAATCAAAGTCTTAAAGAGGACGAGCTCTTAATAAGTCTTGATGGCCTTTCAGCTTCGATCGCAGCTCTATTTGGATATGAAGATGCCAGAGAGATGATGAATGAAAGTAACTTTAGTCAAGATGGACTGCAGAAGGTCAAATATTTATTCCATGATGCTAACTTTTTAGCCAAAGCGTTGGATGCCATTGCTGTCGATGAAAATAAGAACGAGGAAGATTTCTCTAGTTCCCTATTTGATCACGTCGTAGGTGTCATGGAGCTCTTCAATAGCCAACTAATGCTCTCGTCTGCTGAAGATATAGCTCAAACAGTGTAGTGATGTGATGGACGCCTCAGCACCTAAGCTTGCAGTATTATGCCAAGCTTAAAGCTGACAAATAGTTCTGGAGGTTTCCATCATGGATATTAAAGTTATTGGTATCGATTTAGCCAAAAATGTTTTTCAAGTTTGTGTTTGTCTTATGGATAACTCTGTCATGAGTAACAAAAAGGTTAACAGAAACAAGCTGCTCGATAAAATTAGACAATTCCCCGAAGGTAGCCTTATTGCTATGGA
>NZ_JAKKSC010000049.1:0-20467 GCF_025653705.1 Shewanella sp. SM87 | reverse complement strand
TTGTTTAAGCATGTGCAGGAGTATTTCTTGCTCAACGTTGTCCTCGTAAGAAAAGGTGTTGCTATCAGGCATCTCTTTTTTAATTACATAGGTCATCAATTCGAAGACCATCAGCAGATTGTGGGCTTGTTGTTCAAACGCAGTCGATTGCATCATCGTGGTTTCTCGCTTTGCAGGAAAGTATGTCCTGAATAACTAGAAACATGGTGTGATAAATTGTCGTATTTGGGGATTCAATGGTTCAGTTTTGTGCAAAACATCTGTGTGAATTTAAAATTTTTTTCTGAGTGTTAAGAAGATCCCGAGTGGGATCTCTTTGGGAACTTTTTGGGATCCAAACAGGTTCTTATAGACCCTCACAGACCCTCCGAAAGCCACATAAATGGCGCTAATACGGTACTTTAGAGGGTTCGACTCCCTCTCTCACCGCCAAATTAAAACAAAGGGAATCAGTATCTTACTGATTCCCTTTGCTGCTCTGGGACCTATTTGGGACCATTTCAGGGTGTTCTAGTCCGTTATTATCCTCACTAAAACCCATCATTTCAGAGATACGATTAGCCATTCTTAGTGAGTCCTTAGGTTTTTTCAGCATTAGGTATGTTATTCGTCGTCATTCTTTTACGCGCTTGAACTAAGGTATAGCCGCCACTTAATACTATGAGTAGGCTTCCCAGAATAGTCAGCAAATCTGGGGATTCTCCAAATATAAATATTCCTAAAGCTAAGGCAAAGAGTAAACGTGTATAACGAAAGGGGCTTACTACCGATACATCTCCAGTGCGCATAGCGATTGTCAGCGCATTATAAGCCATTACACCAAAGACGATTGCTCCAATTATCTGTATTGCTGCGGTAGCACTAAACTGTATTGCTTCATTTTGGTAAATCAGTATCGCTAAGCCTGTCGGAATCAACACAAAAAAACCATACACTCCAAGCTGCATATTAGATAACACGGGAGAGGCTGCGCGTGTTGCTAAATCGCGTCCTGCAAAACCTAAGGTAGCGATAACGGCGAATAAAGATGTGGCCTCAAAACCATCAAGTCCTGGACGAATGATCATCAGCACGCCCATAAAACCAATCAATACTGCAAGCCATCTCTTGTGACCCACTTGTTCACCGAACAACAATGCCGCGCCAAGCATGGCGATTAAAGGTGTGGCTTGCAAAATAGCGGATGCACTTGAGAGTGGCGTTAACGTGATGGCTAAAGCAAAACAGAATCGGCCGACGATTTCACATAGTGCACGTATTAATATGGGGGTAGACAAGACGGCAGGATGAAGCACAGTTTCACCCTTTCGCCAGGTTAACAGTATAAAAATCAACATTCCACCTAGGCCAAATAGCGCTAAAATGAGGCCGATAGAGGTGGTTTCTGCTGCGGATTTGATCAGCATGTCTTCAATAGAAAATGCTGCCATCGCAGCAACCATAAACAGACTACCTTTTCTATTATTCAAAATAAATTCTCTAAATGCTTAGACGCTATCTCTAGTCAAAAGTTTTGTCATGAGAGTTCTGGTTTCATCAACAAAGGCACAGAAGTTACGATATAGCTTATTAGAATCCAATAGAAACATCATTTACTGATCACTATAGCAAGCTTTCTCTGCTTATCTGAATAGGATTCGCTGCTTAAGTTAGTAATTATTCTGGCTTAAAAATAAATAGGGATAATAAGCATTAGCAAGAAACGATAATAGATACAGAAATGGTTTTTTCATCTATATCAGATGGCAAGTTAAGCCTCTTTTTACCATAAGGATTATGGTTGGTGTATCGTTTTAATATTATCAACTTGTGCGGCTAGTCTAAGATATTGATGTCAGGGGTGTGCTGCTGTTTTTCAGCTTTTATGATGAGTAACATTGTTTGAAAGAGGTCTATATTGTTTGAAAGAAGCCTATATTGTGAGGTTGATTTTATATGTAGTAGTCTTAAGTCAATAATCGGAACGATTAAATAATCCATCAGTTGATTTTACACTAAGTGATTTTGTATTGGGGATTTAGTGTTTTTAGGTTTATATAAAATGAAATTGCGTTGAATCGTACAGAAAAGTTAACTAAATAACTTTGGGGAAATGATTAATCGCTCAATTAAAACTGCGCGATTAATCATATTAACGAAAAAGTCTTATTGTTTTAAAAATTAACTCTGGGTATTAATCGTTACTTTCTCGATGATGATAGGTTCACGGGGCACGTCTTCGTGGCCAGCGACCGTGGTGGTTTTGACTTTCTCAATTTGCTGGATAATGTCCATTCCCGCCGTAACCTTACCAAATACCGCGTAGCCCCAACCGTTATTGGTGGTGGCAGTATGGTCTAAAAAGTCATTATTGGCTGTGTTGATGAAGAATTGCGCGGTGGCCGAGTGAGGCGCATCGGTGCGAGCCATCGCGATTGTGCCTATGGTGTTACTTAGGCCTTTGTTGGCTTCGTTAACAATAGGCTCGTGGGTCGGTTTTTCCTTCATTTTTGCGGTAAACCCGCCGCCTTGGATCATAAAGCCTTTGATCACTCGGTGAAAAATCGTGTGTTCAAAGAAGCCTTCTTCACAATAGCGGACAAAGTTTTTTGAACTGACAGGCGCATGTTCAAAATCGAGTTCTATAGTGATGTCACCTAGATTTGTGCTAAATGTAATCATGCTAATATCTTCTATCTTAATGAGTTTTTATATCTAATAAGTCACGACTTGTACTGAGTCATTACTTGGTTTTAGGGCCGCTATTCCACGGATTAAAGGGCGCGCTGCGACCCGTTGTCTCGTTACCATTGTCAGTCTGAATAGATTGCGGCCGTGTTACATTGGCTTTAACCTCTGGCTTTGATTTCGCGCTGCGATGCTTTTTCGCATGGGCGGTTTCAAAGGAGCCTTCTTTCGCGGGGCGCGAGGATCTGGCCTCAGGTGCCCGAGCTTTAAAGGTTTTTGGCGTAGTATTTTTGGGCACAAAATCGAGAATAGACACAGGCACTTCTTTGTTCGGCACAAAGCCTTCAATTTCTTTACGCACTATGAGGTGACCTAGACGGCGCTCGATAGCACATAGATTCCTAAAATCATCTTTAGAAACAAAGGAGATGGCTTCGCCGCAGGCGCCAGCACGACCGGTTCGGCCGATACGGTGAATATAATCATCGGCTTCATCGGGCAAATCATAATTGACCACACGGGTGAGGGCGTCGATATCGATACCGCGGGAAGCAACGCCAGTCGCGACTAAAAAGCGTAGTTTGCCAGATTTAAAATCCACTAATAATTGCTCGCGTACCGCTTGGCTGCGACCGCTGTGAATGGCTTCGGCGGCAATGCCACGTTTTTCGAGTTGACTAACCAGTTTGGCGGCGCCTTGTTTCGTCTGGATAAAGATCAGTGCCTGTTCCCACGCTTGTTCAGTGATGAGTTTGCTTAACAGTGCCGACTTTTTATCTTTATCGACAGTGATCAACCATTGGTCGATTTGCGGTGCGTTTGCGCTGTCGCGGGCAATTTCAATTTCGACTGGGTTTTCAACCGCTGTTTTCGCTAAAAAGCGCACTTGCTTAGATAAGGTTGCCGAAAACAACAGATTTTGGCGTTCTGTTGGCAGACGTTCGATGATCTTATTGATGTCTTCGATAAATCCCATATCGAGCATTCTATCGGCTTCATCTAGGACTAATACCGAGATTTCATCGAAATGAATCGCTCTTTGGGTGTACATATCGAGCAATCTACCGGGTGTTGCCACCAGAATATCGACGCCTTCAATAAGACGTTGTTTCTGCGGTGCGGAATCCACGCCACCATACATGGCCATAGACGTCAGCGGCAGGTATTTTGCGTACTTGGCAATATTGTCTTCTACCTGAACGGCCAATTCGCGGGTTGGTGTTAAGATTAATGCACGAACGCGTTTAGCACGGATTTTCGGCATCTCGGCGAACATTTGCAGTATTGGCAACACAAAACTGGCGGTTTTACCTGTACCTGTTTGCGCGCCAGCAAGCAGGTTTTTGCCTTTCAAGATCACCGGAATGGCTTTTTCTTGGATCGGAGTAGGTTGTGAATAGCCGAGCTCAGTGATGGCTCTTAAAATCGGATCGCTTAATCCAAGTTTGGAAAATGGCATTGAATGTCTCAGGTAAAGGGTCAGGTCAATAATGTATAAGCAAACTGTTACGCTAAAGCATGAACAGTGGAGTAGGGCGATATTATAGCAGGAGGTGAAACAGAATAGGCGATTATCATTATTTGTGTGTGTTTGGTAAAGAGGGGCTTAAACGTCGAATAGGCGAATGATAGGCGGAAAAATATTTAGAACTTACAATTTTGTAACCGCGCATGTATTCATGGCTAACATAGCTGCAATTATTGGGACAATATGATTAACTGAGGTAACTTTTGTATGCCTGATAAATCTCAACAAAGGACCCATAATAATGAAAAAAAACGCTATTTCCCTTGCGATAGTGCTATCGCTGGCCAGCCTTGCTGGTTGTCAGTCCCATACGAGTCAAATCGCGCCCGTGGTCGCACCTGAAATTAAAGCCCACTCATTTGAGCAATTTTCAGCATCCTTTATTGATTCATTGTGGGAATTGTCACCGACTTGGGCCTTATACAGTGGCAAGCATGTTAACGATGGTTACCTTGAAATCCCCGATGCAGCAGGTCGAGCAAAGACCTTAGCGTTTGTGAAAGCTCAGCAAGCGCAAGTGACTCAGTTCGAGCAAAAGTCGCTAACGCCGAATGAACTGATTGATTACCATCTGATCGACAATTTACTCGGTAGTATGGCATGGGAAATTGACAGTTTTAAATCTTGGCAGTGGGATCCTTCAAGTTACAACGTATCGGGCGGTTTTGCCCAAATCATCAATGAAAATTTCGCTCCATTAGATGACAGATTACGTTCGGTATTAGCGCGTTTAGAAAATGTGCCAGCTTATTATGCTGCTGCGCAGGCGAACATTAGCAAACCAACATTGGAGCACTCTGAGTTAGCAGTGCTGCAGAATCAAGGTGCATTTTCGGTTTTTTCCGATGACTTATTAAAACAGGTCGCCGACTCTGGTCTGACTGATGCGGAAAAAGCGTTATTTAAAACGCGTTTCGATGCAGCAACTGCCGCGATTAACGGCCATATCGCTTGGTTAGACAAATTAGTGGTTCAACTTAAAAAAGATGGAGCACGTAGTTTTAGAATTGGCGAGGCGTTATATGAGCAAAAATTTGCCTTTGATATCCAAGCGGGGATGACGGCGAAACAGCTATATCAAAAAGCCGTAGCCGATAAAGAGCGTGTTCAAGGAGAAATGGCTAAAATTACCGATAAGTTATGGCCTAAATATTTTACTATGCCAAAGCCTGCTGACAGTAAGCTCGCCATTCGCCAATTAATCGATAAATTATCGACTCAGCATGTTCAGCGCGATGAATTCGTGAATGAAGTGCGTAAGCAAATTCCAGAGCTGATTGAATTTGTAAATAAGAAAAAACTAGTCACATTAGATCCTAAAAAACCACTCGTTGTCCGTGAAACGCCCGAATATATGCGTGGTTATGCCGGTGCATCAATTAGTGCGCCTGGACCCTATGAGAAGTCAGGTAATACTTATTATAACGTGACGCCGCTCGATGGCATGAGTGATGAGTCTGCCGAGAGTTACTTACGTGAATATAATCACTGGATCCTGCAAATCCTCAATATTCATGAAGCCATCCCAGGGCACTACACTCAACTCGTTTATTCTAATCAATCTCCGAGTTTAGTGAAAAGTTTATTTGGCAATGGCGCTATGGTTGAAGGTTGGGCGGTTTATACCGAGCGTATGATGTTAGAAGAAGGCTATGGAAATTTTGAGCCTGAAATGTGGTTGATGTACTACAAGTGGAATTTACGTGTTATCTGTAACACGATTTTGGATTATAGCATTCATGTGAAAGGCATGACCGAAGACCAAGCTATTGCCCTGATGATGAATGAAGCCTTCCAACAGCAAGCTGAAGCCGAAGGCAAGTGGCGCCGTGCGACACTTAGTCAAGTGCAACTGACGAGTTACTATTCAGGTTATCGAGAAATCTATGATTTCCGTGAAGAATACAAAAAATCGCAAGGTAAAGATTTTGACCTTAAAACTTTCCACGAAACATTCTTGAGTTATGGTAGTGCACCAGTGAAATATATTCGCCAATTAATGCAGAGCAAATAAGTTCGCATATTGATATAAATCAGCAGAGCTTAGGCTCTGCTTTTTTATGCCAAATAGCTAGACAGGTATAGTGTGAGCTTAACATAAGTTGGCATTGTTACTTATGAAATGAAATCGTTAACACTGTGCGAATAATGAAAAGCCAAAAATTCTGCCATATAACCGAAAAAGTATATATTTCGTTATATGGCATATGCAGATGTTAATCAAACAATTTCACTGCGTGGTGATAGAGCACAATGGCGATAAACTTACTTCTTAGATTTAGATGATGCCATCAGCGCTAATACTTCATCGTAAGAAATGTTAAATTCTCTAGACAAGTTAATGATTTTTGTTTTGTAGGTTTGAATATTCTCTTGCTGAGCTAATTGATGTTTCTTTTCTTCAACTAACTCATTAACGGTTTCTTGTAATATCAATAATCGACGTAAATTATAGTCGAGAGATTTAATATATTTACCCATTTGTTGCTTGTTACGTGCTTGCTCAAGATCCGTTGAGACTTTCTTATCATATCCATACTCATCAAGAGCTGCGATTGCGCTCTGTAAATCAAGATCAGTTGTCATTTGGTTTTCGCTTTATAACAAAGAGGTGTGGGAACAAATTTATGAAACTTTAAAGAGTGTCATAGGACGTTAACTATCGCAGATTATAATGCTTATGCCAATATACACCAAGCCTTTGCACGTTAAAATGAAATAAAAAATTCCGCTGATTTTTGCTTTGACCTTGTCGGGGTCTACAATTATGAGTAGTCTAAAGTTATAGACTATCATGGAGATTCAAATGCTTGATCTACTACCAGATTTATTCGACCACTATCCGTCTAAATTACAGTTACTTCCCCTTGCATTTAAACCCTTTGGTGGTAAACGGCTCTTCTGGGGCGAGATAGTCACAGTAAAGTGCTTCGAGGATAATTCAAAGGTAAAAGAGAAACTTGCACAGGATGGGCATGGAAAAGTGCTCGTTGTCGATGGCGGCGGTTCTCTGCGCCGCGCATTGTTAGGTGACCTCATAGCGCAGAGCGCCTTAGATAATGGTTGGCAAGGGATAGTGATTAATGGTTGTGTTCGCGATGTGGCGAGATTAAATACTTTCAGCTTAGGTGTCTTTGCCTTAGGGGCTATGCCGATAAAAACCGAAAAGTTAGGTCAAGGCCAAATTAATGTGGCTGTGGATATGGGGGGCGTGACGGTTAAGCCCGGTATGATGCTCTATGCCGATGAAAATGGTATTGCAGTAAGTGATGAAATGTTGAACTTTGCATTTTTAAATTAACATTTCTAAATGCATTAGTTGCTATAAATTCAAGTTGTTTTTGATAAGGATATTTATATGAAATTCATTAAGTGGCTCTTAGCCTTAATGGTGACGCTCATTCTTTTAGTCACCGTTTATCTCACCGTCTTTTTCGACCCTAATGATTTTAAACCTGAAATAGTCGATGCCGTAAAAAAACAAACGGGTCGTGAATTAGTCATTACTGACGATTTATCCTGGACCTTTTTCCCTGTTATCGGCATTAATTTAGGGGGCGTGTCTTTATCTAATCCTGAAGGCTTTATCCCTAAGGCTATGTTAGAAGTCAACAAAGCCGTTGCCGAAGTGGCGTTGATGCCATTGTTTAGTCAGCAAATTGAAATCGCGGAGCTGAGTATTGATGGCGCAACCATTAATTTAGTGACTCGTAAGAATGGCACTAGCAGTTTCGATGGGTTGAGCGGTGATAATAGCCCAAAAACTGCGTCTCCAGCTGCCGTCGAATCCTCATCGAATGCCAAACTTAACGACATTAATATTGGTGGCATTTCTATCACCAATACCCAAATTAATATGATTGACGAAGCTAATAAGCAGAATCAAGTCTTTACCTTAAGTAGCTTCACCCTAGGGGAGTTCTCCTTAGATAAATTTGCGCCTATCGCCTTTGAATTCAGTGCAACTATGCCGGATATGACGATAAGTAGCGAAGCTAAAGGTGAACTAAAACTCAGTCGAGACTTTAAACAACTCGTTATCAATGGGCTGAAAATTGATACTGTGGTGGAAGGTGAGAGTATTCCGAACAAGAAACTCGAAACATCTGTCAGCTTAGCAACTCAAATCGCCCTTGATAAACAGCAATTGTCCGTCGATATTGCGCAGCTTACCGCGGCGAGCATTACCGCTGCGGGTAAAGTAGGTGTTAATTATGGTACGAAAATTCCACAAATTAATGCTGATTTTCAAGTTGGCGATATTGATTTAGATACACTGTTACCTAAAACAGAGGCCACCGCCACCGCTGAACAAGCGCCAGCAGCAAACACTCAGGCAGTTGAGCCTGATCTCTCAGCCCTTAAGCAGCTTGATGTAAAACTCAAGTTGACTGTTAAGTCTATTAAGGTCGCGAATCTGTCGACTCAAAATTGGTTAATGGATGTGGGCATTAAAAATGGCGTGTTAGATCTGACGAAATTGAATGCGGATTTATATCAAGGTCAGTTGCTGGTGAGCGCTCAGGTTGATGCTCGTCAAGCTGTGGCGAGTTATCAATTTGATAAAAAAGTGACGGGCGTACAAATTCGTCCTTTGCTCAAAGATGCAGCGGATGTGGATTTACTGGCGGGTACAGCCAACTTTGATGTGAAGGGGAAAGGTAAGAGTTTGATCCCTGAGCAGTTAAAGAAAAACCTGTTAGCGAATGGTCATTTTGATATTAATGACGGTGCTCTGTACGGGGTAAATATTCCACAGATGATCCGCAGCGCCCAAGCTAAGTTAAAGGGCGACTTATCGCCAGAAACGAAGGCGGAGCGCAAAACTGACTTCTCGAGTCTGACGGGCAGTTTCTCGCTGGATAATGGCGTTGCTACGAATCCAGATCTTGCCTTGTCTTCGCCTTTACTGCGTTTGGATGGTAAAGGCACTGCGAATTTATTGACTGAAGCCTTGGACTACAGACTAACCGCTAGCCTAGTGAATTCATTGAAGGGTCAGGGCGGTAGCGACAAAGATGCGCTGGCTGGAGTTGATATTCCGCTCGCCATTACAGGCACTTTCCAAAAACCTGAATATGCTTTGGATACTAAAGCCTTACTGAATAATCAGCTTAAGGAAGAAACCGACAAAGCTAAGGAAAAATTAAAAGACTCCTTATTGAAAAAACTAGGCGGTTTTTAATGGTTGCTTCAACGCGTTACGCATTACTTGTTTGCGCGAGTGCTTTTGTCGGCGGGCAACTTGTTGGGTGTTCGGCGCCCGAAGCCGCTGACACGAGTCAGTCAACCAAGGGTGAGACTACAACAGCTGCGGCCGTTCAGCCTGAGATTATTCGCGCTGCCGATCTGGCGCTCGATGTTTCTGGGCTTAAAAGCACTCCGACATTAAAGGCTGAACCTGTGATGGCAGAAAAGGCACAAGGCTTGCTTCGCGGCGAATTAACTCTAGAACCTTTTATCGATTTTAAGCAGTCGGTTAAGGCGACATTGACTGTGACAAATCCACAAACCTATGCTGTCGGCCTACGTTATAACTCTGGGATGACGGCGGATTTGTGGTTGGTAACGCAAGAGGGCAAACGTCTGTGGGCTTGGTCGGATGATATGATGTTTACCCAAGCATTACGTGATAGCCAATTGGCGGCAGGGAAAGTGATCACGACTTCATTTAGTATTCCGCCCAAAGCATTTGCAGGAATACCTGCAAATGGTGCTCGCTTAGAAGCGCATTTTGCCGCTAAAGCGTTAGAGTCTGATGCCGTTGTTATGGCGCCCGTTGTCTTATTACTGACGATGGAATAACGTCGCCTCTCATAATAGAGAAAGCCCGTAATAGAAAAAGGCAGCAATCCGATAGGGTTGCTGCCTTTTTGTTATCTATGGCTCAATTTTGCTTAGGATTTATAGCACTAATCCGTTCGAACTATGTGCCAGTGTAGTCCTTACGCACTCAACTTAGTTTCATCAACCACTAATTTGATCACTTGGCCTGGTTGTAAATACTGTGATTGCGCTAGGCTATTCCACTCGAGTAGCTCGGCAACAGTTACGTTAAATTTATTGGCGATACGGGCAAGTGAATCACCGGATTTTACCTTGTAACTGACAGTACGAATTTGTGCGGTTTGCTCAAGCTCCTTTGGTGCTAAGATCACTAACTTCTGACCGTTTTGTA
Organism: Shewanella sp. SM87; assembly: GCF_025653705.1. NCBI lineage: Bacteria > Pseudomonadati > Pseudomonadota > Gammaproteobacteria > Alteromonadales > Shewanellaceae > Shewanella > Shewanella sp. SM87. The sequence goes on along the minus strand of NZ_JAKKSC010000049.1, from coordinate 10,094 downwards.
TCTTGCTATTCTTAGCCAATTTGTTCCAAGTGCTGAGTTGTTTCACCGTCACTTTATGGGCTTGGGCTATTTCTGAGAGTGTGTCTCCTGACTTAACCTGATAAGCAATTTTTGTTGATTCAACTGCAGCATGTGATTTTTTCGGCAATTGCTGCTTAGTTGACAGGGCATAAAGCTGCTTGTCTTGCGCATCGACAGGAATAATCAAATGCTTGCCTGCGACGATCGTGTTGCTTTTCATGCCGTTAGCGGCGCGAATAGCGGCAACGGTCGTATGGTGCTGCGTAGCAATCTTGCCAATGCTATCGCCAGATTTGATCGTGTAACGTAACCAGCTGATCCTATCTTCGGTTTCTGTTTCAGCGAGCGCTTTTTTAAATTCTTCCGATTTATCAATTGGTAGCACTAAGGTGTGCGGACCAAGTGGCGATGTAGCCCAGCGGTTATAACCTGGGTTGAGTTTTTGTAACTCAAGCGTGGTCATATTGGCAAAACCTGCCGCCATGGCTAAATCAATTTGGCTATCAATATCAACCACTTCAATAGTCGGATTGTTGTCAATTGGCGCTAAAGAAATACCATATTCATCAGCGTGTTTAATGACTTCTGCCAGTGCGAGCAGTTGCGGCACATAGCGCTCCGTCTCTCTGGGCAAATCCAATGACCAAAAATCCGTTTTTAAGCCTTTTTTCTCGTTACGTTTGATTGCATTGAGCACCCGTGATTCACCCGAGTTATAGGCAGCAATAGCATAAAGCCAATTGTTATTGGTTTTATCGTAGAGGTATTCCAGCATATCGAGCGCCGCAGTCGTTGATGCGGGGACATCACGGCGACCGTCATACCACCAGTTCATTTCTAAACCGAAATGACTGGCCATAGGTGTGGTAAATTGCCACAGACCCGATGCCGCGCCAGTCGATGATGCGGAAGGATCAAAGGCGCTTTCAATTATGGGTAACAAAGCTATCTCAATAGGAAGATGACGCTTTTCAAGTTCTTCTACAATCATGTACATATAAGGTGCAGCACGTTCCGAGATGATCGCCAGATGCTGTGGATTTTTGATGTACCAATCACGGTATTGATTCACCAATTTTTGATCTGGAACCGGTAACTGCATGCCTTGACGAATTCGCTCCCACACATCGGTAATTTGCGCCGATGGAGCCTCGGTTGCGAGGTAATATTCTGGGACTGTATTTTCGGTTGTGACGGCTTCAACTTCTGTTTGGTTAACGCCATGGTTGTCTAATGTTTGACAGCCTGTGAGTAGGGCAAATCCCCCTACAACAACATAAAGTGATACTCTCATTGAAAACGGTAGTCCTCTGTTAGTGCATCGCTTTTCTTTATAGTAACAGTATGTTTTATATGAAGATAAAGACAACGCAGCGCGCAAAGTTTTCACGCAAAACGAGCCATTCTATGGGATCTTTTCGATCTTGTCCCTTAATTATCGTACATAATGTAAGGCCATTTTTGACTTACATCATCAAAAATGAGAAAAACTGTTTGAATTTCAATCTATAATATTGCTTTTGTGATCAAAAATTATCTTTCCACTGTCTGAGTAAGGTAAAACCGCTGAGTTCGTCTAAATTTGCGTGATTTAGACCGCTAAAATGCTGTTTTATGTTATCGACAATTTCAGTGTCGCTAGGGCGTAAAAAAGGATTGATGGCACGCTCTAAAGCGATGGTGGAGGGAATAGTCGCTTTGTCTTGGCGACGTAACTGCATCGCGCGTTCGTTATAGTCTTGGAGCTCGCGATTGTTGGGATTGACCGCGAGGGCAAATTTGAGGTTTGAAAGTGTGTACTCATGGGCACAATAAACCCGAGTGTCGGCGGGAAGCTGGGCAAGTTGCTGTAGTGAGTTGTGCATTTGCGCTGGCGTGCCTTCAAATAAGCGTCCGCAGCCGCCGCTAAACAGGGTGTCACCGCAAAATAAGGCATCTTCAACAACGTAGGCTATATGTCCTGCTGTGTGGCCAGGTACATCTAAGACTTGCAGCTCAGCGCTGAGATACTCTAGTGTGAATCTGGGCTTGGCTTTTGCGTGCTGTGGATGTGTGATGCCTTCGATCTTCTCATTATCTGGGCCATAAACCGTGAGTCTATTATGACTATAGGCTTGAAGCGCTGCTACGCCACCCGTATGGTCATTGTGGTGGTGGGTCAGTAAAATACCCGCTAGCGTGAGTTGATTGGCTTGCAGGTAGTCAATGACCACACTTGCATCGCCGGGATCGACAACATAAACCTGAGTATGGGGCTGTTGCTGTAACACCCAGATATAATTGTCATTAAAGGCTTTGATCGCTGTTATAGTGAGCATAGAACCGCCTATGTCTGTATTTCAATTTGAAGATAAAGGTATTATCCATGAGTGAACGGCCCTTGGCGACCTTTGCCGCTTTTGCCCTGTGGCAGAATGTTGGTCATCTTTGACCCAATTGGATACTTGTCTACCCAACTAACGGAGGAACTCTGTGTCGCATTTTAGTACTGAGCTCAAGCCCGAACAATGGAGTGACCTACCCAATGGTGAGGCACTACAGCAAGCTGTCGCTAAACAGCTTGAAGATTGGTGGCCAAGAGTCTTTGGTTATCATTTATTAAAGTTAGGGCCTTTGAGTGCCGAATTGTCGAGCATGGCATCGCCAATCGCCCATCATTTTTCACTCTCGCCATCCAAAGGCGCCTCGATTGAAGGCGATTTTTGTCATTTACCCCTGCAGAATGCGGCGATAGATGCGGTGGTGATGAGTCTATTGCTCGAATTTGAACCCGATCCTTACCGTATTCTTCGTGAAACCGATCGGGTACTCATCGCCGGAGGCTATCTTTTTATCGTCGGATTTAATCCCTTGAGTCCAGTATTTTTGGGTAAGTTATGGCCTAAGTATCAGGATTGTCTTCCTTGGAATGGCCGTTTTTTTATGCCTTCGAGGGTGCGAGATTGGTTAGGTTTATTAGGTTATCAAGTGGTGGGGGATGAGCGTTTGGTCTATCACCCCTTAATGGGCGAGTTTACCCAAGGTAGATTTTTTCAACAGAGTTTAGCGTCATGGCTTCCTAGCGCGGGCAGTTTGTATTTGATTGTGGCACGTAAACTCGAGTCGCCACTCACACCTATTCGCGATAAACGTAAGGTGCGGCAGACAAATTGGACCACGGCGCCGACAGCGGGTCGTTCGGGGCATTTATCAGAGCATTCGGAAAACTGATAAGCCATTTCCATTTTAAGTACAGGTTTTTATATGCGGATAACCTTAAGACAACTGGCAGTATTTGAGGCTGTGGCACGTAGCGGCCAAGTCGCAAAGGCGGCTGAACAAGTGAATTTATCACCACCGGCGACATCTATGGCCTTGGCTGAATTAGAAAAACAGCTTAATGCCCGCCTATTTGAACGTATTGGCAATCGATTACAGCTTAACTCCCAGGGTAATTTATTGTTGCCATTGGCAACGGATCTATTACACCGTGTTGAACAAATTGAGCAGGCATTTACTTATCATGGTGGTGATCTGGTTGGGCGTTTAAGCATCAGTGCCAGTTCGACAATCGGCAATTATCTAATGGCGAAAGCCGCAGTGGCATTTTGTCAGCAACATACTCAAACCCATGTGGATGTGGCGATTACTAATACTCAAGATGTGATCCAAGCGGTTGCTCAGTTCCGCTCTGAAATGGGTTTTATTGAAGGCCATTGCACTGACAATCGTTTGAGTGTCGAGGCATGGCATAAGGATAGACTGCTGGTGTTTTGTCATCCGGCGCATCCTCTGGCGGGGAAAGTGGTTAAACCTGCGGCGGTTAAAGGCCTGTCTTGGGTGCTACGTGAGGAAGGATCGGGCACTCGCGAATATTTTGTAAATGCCGCCAATGAGTTGGATATGCAGCCGGAGGCTAAATTCTGCTTTACTACGCCGGATGCGATTAAATTGGCCGTGAAACAAGGTGCTGGGCTTGGGGTGTTATCTGAGTTGGCGCTGGAGAAAGAAATCAGTCGTAAAGAGTTGGCGTTAGTCACGATTGAGGGACTCGTACTCGAGCGGCAGTTTTATCGCATCACCCATAAGAGCCGTCAGGCGACATCCCTAGGTCAAGCTTTTGTGCTGTTTTGTGAGAATTTTTTCAATATTGCAGGTGTGGAACTAAAATAAGCCGTTTGATAGCAATGGCTCATAAATAGTGAGCATGAATGTTAACGGTGAGCTGACAGTGAGTAGTGAAATAAATCATCACGCCCAAATGTTTAACTTAGGCGTGATTGCATCGAACTTACTTTTTCGCACTTAGCGAGTTTACACTGAGTGGCACTGGGTTAAGGCTGATAACCTAAATCGGGTTGGGTTGGTTTAGATTCTGCCGCGGTGCGAGCTAACACATCGCAACGTTCGTTTTCGGCGTGGCCTGCATGACCTTTGACCCATTGCCAGTCGATAGTGTGCATCTGTGAGGCTTTATCTAATCGTTTCCATAGGTCAACGTTTTTGACTGGGGTACGGTTTGATGTCATCCAACCTTTTTTCTTCCAGCCATGTATCCATGTCATTATGCCTTGGCGCATATATTGGCTGTCGCTGGTGAGCACGACTTGGCAAGGCTCTTTCAAGCTTTCTAACGCTATGATTGGGGCTAACAATTCCATGCGATTATTGGTCGTGAGCGCAAAACCGTCGGACATCTCCTTTGTATGGCCTTTATAATTCATTACAATGCCATAGCCGCCAGGACCGGGATTGCCTAAGCAAGAGCCGTCGGTGAAGATGTGGATCAGTTTTAGTTCAGTCATCAAATTGTTACCATAGCCGGGAATTTCGGCCGAGTATAACTAAAAATTGTCATAAGAAGCGCATAAAAACATGAATATTATCTCTAATGCTAGCCGTCAGGTTATTTTAGATACCGAAACCACAGGTATGAACCAGGGCAGCGGCGCCATCTATTTAGGCCATAGGATCATCGAGATAGGTTGTGTGGAAGTGGTGAACCGTCGTTTGACGGGGCGTTATTACCACCAATATATCAATCCAGGTCAAGCAATCGATCCCGAAGCCATCGCCGTTCACGGTATTACCGATGAGCGCGTGGCTAAAGAGCCGCGTTTCCATCAAATTGCTCAAGAGTTTATCAACTTTATCGATGGCGCTGAAATCGTCGCACATAACGCGAACTTCGACGTGAACTTCATGGATCATGAGTTTTCACTGCTGCAGCCGCGTGGTCCGAAAACCGCTGATATTTGTCAGATCCTCGATACCTTAGAGATTGCTAAGTTTTTACATCCCGGCCAGAAAAACAATCTCGACGCGCTCTGTAAGCGTTACGGCGTCGATACTTCTCGCCGCGAGTACCACGGCGCATTACTCGATGCCGAGATCCTCGCCGATGTTTATCTGATCATGACTGGCGGACAGACAAAGTTTAATTTGTCTAACGAAGAAGCGGGGCAGGAAGCGGGGGGGATTCAACGTTTTGATCCACAATCACTTAATCTTAAAGTGATTGGCGCATCGGCCGATGAACTGACAATGCATGAACAACGCCTTGATTTAGTCGCAAAATCAGGTAAATGCCTCTGGAGAGGATAGAAGAATTACTATGCCGATGTCGCGCCATAAACCCATTTTAGCTTTTTGCCTTCTTGTCACTACACTGTTATTAAGTGTGGCGAGTGTATTGGCCGCTGACCTAGATCCCGCTAAAAAAGTCGTCAAGCCGCCCAAGGCTACGCCGATTGTAGGATTGGAGACGGCTTCCGAGCTTAAAAACCGTTTTCGTATTGATCATATGGTCGATAACATGACCTTATTAGTGGAGCGTGAATATGGCTCTGCGCCCGTGGTCATAGTGTTACCCGATGGCAGTAAATGGTATGCCAATCGTCATCCTGCAACCGTTAAGTGGGTTGATGGTATAACGGGCGATATTATTTACATTGAGTCACCACAGCCCGGACCTTGGCAGTTGGTGGGCAAGGTTGTCTCAGGTTCAACCCTTAAGAAGCTCTCTAAACTCGAAATCGAAGTCCAGCCTTTACCACAGCCAATCTTCCAAGGTGAACAAGTTAAAATTGTCGCGCAGTTAATGGGTGACGAGCAGCGTGTGCGTATGCCTGGGTTAGATTATTTAGTCGAATGGACGGCACATTTTGTGAGTAAACATAAGGCGGGCGATGAAAACTTTGCCGCGGGTGACATTATTGTTGGTTCCTATAAAGACAATGGTGAAGATTACGATGAAAAACCCGACGATGGTGTATTTACCAGCAATATCAATATAAAGCAGCCTTGGGGTGATTATGAGTTTGTCGTGCAGGCACGTAATAATGTGTTTGAACGGCAGGTTTCATTCCCGTTTAAATTGTCACCTCGGCCAATTAATCTAGAAGTTATTACCCCTGACGATCCGCTAACAGGGCAATGGAAAGTCATGTTACACGTGGATAAGACAGTGTTGCAGCTGGCTGAGACACATTTTTCCTTTGAGTTAGTCGGCCCTGCTGGCTTGCAACTGCCTTTGGTTGTTAATGGTCTCATTGAGCCTGACTCTGAATTAGATTTACCCACAGTGACAGAGTTTGGTAGTTATCGAATTAAAGGTTTTGTGGCGACGACGACTGTCACTGGTCGTGAAATCGTGCTGGATTTACCTGAGCTTTTCTTTAACTTAATTGAACCACCAGAACCACCACCAAGTGCCGAAGAGTTGGCTGCTGTTGCTGCACAAAAAGCGGCAGAGGAAGAAGAGCTTGCGAAGAAAGATGCGATGTTCTGGATCATTACAGTCAACGCTATCTTATTAGTCTTAGGCGTGGTGGGATTAATTGTGTGGCGTAAGCGTCAAAGTTTGGCGCAGGCCTTAGCTGCCGCGGAGTTACGTTTATTGAATGAAGCATCTGCAAATCCACCCGCAGCGCCTTCATTAGATGAAATCGATCTCACTATGCCAGATGAGGCAGATAAAGACCGTTAGCCAAGCGTTGTTTAATGTGTTTGATTTATGACTTTGAACTGGAACCTTGCAGTGATATTTGGGATATAAATCAAGGCCTGCAATTGATTTGGCTTTTTTTTAATCAAATGATAAATCGAAGTAAAAAAACGGTTGACGCCTGCAGGGCTCAACCGTATTATTCTTCGCATCTTAAGCAGAGCCTTGATAAGTGTTTTGAATTATCGTTCTGTTTTAACATCGGCGGCCTGTCACGCTGGAGTTAGTGGGTTAGATACCCGTTAGATAGTTAGATATGGAAAGATTTGGAGCTGTAGTTCAGTTGGTTAGACTATATTTTAACATCAGCGGCCTGTCACGCTGGGGTTAGTGGGTTAGATACCCGTCAAATATTTGGATATGGAAGAATTTGGAGCGGTAGTTCAGTTGGTTAGAATACCGGCCTGTCACGCCGGGGGTCGCGGGTTCGAGTCCCGTCCGCTCCGCCAACATTCATGAAGCCCAAGCTATTAAATAGCTTGGGCTTTTTGATTTTAATTCATCCAATATTCCTATTTCTCTCTTCGTGACTGTGACCAAAACGTGACCATTTTGTGACCTCAACTCAATTTTAACCGAGGGTCAATTTTTAGCATTTTGCCACGAAATACTATTTATATTTATTTAGTGAAATCGGAGAAGAGCGCACGTAAACGTATGCGGTATCTTGCCTTGCTCTATTTCAGCGAAGGTCATTCTCGTACCGCTATCGCAAGCATGCTCAAGGTCAGTAGAACCAGTGTCAATCGATGGATATCCACCTATTTAGCTCAAGGTTTGAGTGGTCTAGACGATACGCCTAATCCAGGCCGTCCTGCGACATTGTCCATTGCACAGCAAGCCAAGCTCAAAGCGTTCGTACAGCACCAAAGCCTATCTGAACTGGGTGGCAGGGTGAGGTCGCGAACAATTTTCAGCCATTCAAACGGGCAATACTTCTCAATTTGACGGCTTTGTGATCTTATATTCTCTTTTGCCGAGACACGATCATGAGCCTTCTTTCTCTTACCAAACACTTTGAACTTATTGAAGACCACCGACAGGCCGCCAAAGTGACTTATCCCTTGTTCGATGTGTTGTTCCTAACCGTGGTGGCGGTCATCGGTGGCTCTGAGGGCTGGGAAGATATTGAAGACTTTGGCCATTGCCACTTGGAAATACTGAAGAGGTATGGTTATTTCAGCAAAAGTATTCCTGTTCATGACACTATCGCACGAATTATCAGCAAAGTTGATCCAGAAGTGTTGCGACAAGCTTTTATTTCATGGATGCAGGCAACCCAACAATTGATCCAAGGCAAGTCATTGCCATTGATGGCAAAACCTTACGCGGTTCTTATAACTGAGAAGAGCGTCAATCCGCTATTCATATGGTGAATGCTTTCTCTGTCACCAATGGTGTGGTGATGGGACAACTTAAAACTGATGCGAAGTCCAATGAGATCCCTGAATTATTAGCTTTATTGAATATTAAAGGCACACAGGTCACCATTGATGCTATGGGTACTCAAGCAGATATTGCGCATACCATAAGGTGCCGACTTCCTGTTAGCCGTAAAAGGTAATCAAAGTGCTTTACATCAGCGCGTAAAAGAGGCCTTTGCCGTTCAGTCAGAGGATGTCGAAAACACCACTGAAATCGAGGCGCAGCATGGCCGAAAAGAATATCGGGAACACCAAATTATAGATGCACCCACGGAGCTAATTGATGCCAAGTTGCCGACCATACGCAGCTTTGGCAAAGTTATTAGTTGTCGGGTAAACAAAGGCAAAGGAACGCTGCAGACACGTTACTACATCAGTTCCGCCAATTATCGGCTGAAGAATTAGCCTCCGCCGCACGCGGTCATTGGGCTGTTGAAAATCAGCTTCATTGGGGACTGGATGTGATCATGAATGAGGATGCATGTCAGATATCCCGAGGCGATGGTGCAGAAAATCTCGCAAGGCTGCAGCAGGTTACCGTCAACATTCTCAAAAAAGAACCGAGTAAATTAAGTCTTCGCCGCATGAGACGCCTAGCTGCAATGAATTCAGCGTATTTGGATAAAATAATAAATGCTTAAAAAACATTCACGCTCTTTCCCTGGTTTGCAGGCCGCTTATGCCAATCGTAATATCCTGATTGACTGACACTCATTACTCGACATAACAGTGCTAAGGGAAACAGGTTGGATTGCAGTTTGATGAAACGAAATTTTACTTCATTTCTCTCGTAAAGAAGGCGCTGGCCTCGGCGTGCCCCTTGGGTATTTTTAGAATTTCTTTCTCCATACGTTATTCTTTGTTTTCTCTACGCAATCGCTTCAACTCATCACGCTCAGACTCTTCTAAGGTGATGCTTTGTTGCAGGGCTTGGTGTTTTCCTTCCTATTGTAAAGCGGAGTAGTGCTAACTCCAAGAGACTTTGCCGCATCGGCAACGCTATAACTTTGTTCTCGCATCATCAAGACGGCTTCATCTTTAAATGCCTGCGGATAACTCTTATGTTATTTTTTCAGACTCATATTAACCTCATAATTTATTGACTATACTGTCTCAAAATTAAATGTACGATGGGATTAGACCAGAACAGTGCACATTTTTTCGAATCAGTGATGTTGGCAATGTTATCCACATAGCGCTATGAAGTTAGCTAAATATTTCATTTATTTTCATAGTTGGACCCGTTATCTTTCTGATGAATTTTAATTACTACCTATTATATCTTTGTCCATTGCAAGGCCGATTAAAAGTGGATGATTCCATGTCATTATCCAAGTCTTGAATGGAGTATTCTTGTAGCGGTCATCTAAAACTGATATTCCCCCGCCTTAGTGCGCAGTATCTGGGATTGATTATTGTAGTGGCATAGTGAATTTGGCCACCTAATAAGAAATGTTATGATCTCATTCATAGCGAATTTAGGTGACAAAATGAATAAAAGTAAACGTGCTCGATATAGCGCAGCGATTAAACTCGAAACTGCCCAATTAGTCATTGACCAAGGCTATACACAAGAAGCGGCTGCCAAAGCCATGAACGTAGGTAAATCAACGGTCAGTAAGTGGGTAACGCAACTTCAGGTTGAACGCAAAGGGCTTACTCCT
>NZ_JAKKSC010000048.1:0-20955 GCF_025653705.1 Shewanella sp. SM87 | reverse complement strand
GTCAGAGTGAAATATCAGGTTTTTAGGCTTACCCCGTGATTCAAATGCCATTTCCAGTGCTTTCACTGTTAACTCAGTATCTGGTGAAAATGACATCGCCCAACCCACCGCTTTTCTGGAAAATAAGTCCAGTACAACCGCTAAATAGCACCAGCGATTACCCGCCCAAATGTAAGTGACATCGCCACACCAAACGGTGTTTGGTTCAACCACTGCAAATTGTCGTTCGAGTATATTGGGGATAGCGACATGCTCCTTCCCAGCCTTCTTGTAGTGATGTTTCGGTTGTTGGCAACTGACTAATCCTAGCTTTTTCATTAGCCTAGTGGCTCGATAACGACTTAGTGCAAAACCCCGTTCAGAAGCGATAGTGGCAATGTTTCTCGCACCAGCGGACTGGTTGCTTTGCGTATGTATCGCTTTGACTTCACATTCTAAACGTCGCTGCTCTGGCGTCACAATATGCTCGTGACTCACCCAATAACGGTAACTACTACGGTTCACGTTAAATGCATGGCATAACACTGAAATAGGATATTTATTGCTCTGATTGAGTTTCTCGATTATCGAGAATTGTTCAGCGAGTCCGACATCAATAGAGCGGTAGCCTTTTTTAGGATTTCTTTCTCAAGATTAATCCGCTCAATTTCTCGTTTAAGTGCCCTAATCTCTATCTGCTCAGGCGTCATGGGTGAGGCTTTAGGAGCAAGCCCTTTGCGCTCGACCTGAAGCTGCGTTACCCACTTACTGACCGTTGATTTACCTACGTTCATGGCTTTGGCTGCCGCTTCTTGTGTATAGCCCTGGTCAATGACTAATTGGGCAGTTTCGAGCTTAATCGCTGCGCTATATCGTGCACGTTTACTTTTATTCATTTTGTCACCTAAATTCGCTATGAATGAGATCATAACATTTCTTATTAGGTGGCCAAATTCAGTGTGCCACTACAAAGGGAGTGATTTAGCATGGTTTATATGAAAACCATTTCGCTCAAAAAATTCGACATTCGATTTGTGGCATTCTAAAAAGGCTGGTTCTCCATTCAAATCTGACAGCACAATTTGAAGCAGAGTTCGTCCGCACCCCTTTTTTCTCATATTTTTGAATACTGACAAGCTGTGAATATGATACGCGCCTGTAGGACCATTCCATTTATCAAACACAAAACAGAATGCGATAGTCTTATCCCCGTCTTGCAGCACATATAACTGCCCCAAATTAGTAAAATATGCCCTACAGAACGATACGAACATGTTGAATTTATAGTTAGTATTGGAATCGCTGGACGTAATTGCGGCGAGGTATAGTAATTGATAAATAGTTTCTTTGGACTCGCCGCTTTCATTCAGTCTTAATCTAGAATATTTCATGTCTTTGTTATCTCTACCTTTAATGTACGTATAAAACCTTATTAGATTCATCTTTTTTTGAAATACAGAGAAAGCATAATCACACCTACTGAACAAACAACAAACATAAGAGGAAGAACAATTGCAGAAATTAAAGCGTCAGTTACTATAGGATTTGCAAGCATAAAGGCAACTAAATAAGCTATTAATACAGTCAAATTAAAAGCTATACGGCATTTTTTATTGCTAAATGACCTTCCGATTAACGTCATGATTGGATAGATGAGTAATATTCCTGCCATCCAGTAACTAAAAGTTAATGATGAATCAGATAAGATGATCAGAGGATTGCTATTCATACATGTTCCTTATTTTCGACAAAGATAAGCTCGCAAGCCGGTTTGATTGCTAAGAAATATGCCAATCCTCCGTAAGCGAATCCGAGCAGACAACCTAGCATCTTACTCTCTACACCCAATACCTCAGCATTGACATACCCAGCTATCAAGGTCGAAACTAAATAAATTGATAATAAAATAAATTTAAGCACTGCCATTAACCCCTATATAACTCTAACGCATATCATCCGTATCTTTTGCTCTATAAAATATTTTACTACGTAAAACGCTTACAGCGAACACTTGCTAATTAACTCATTAACTTTGACTCGCTCCTTGTCGTAATAACTTAATTTATACGTCAGCATTATCCGATGAAAACGGGCAATGTACTGACATTGATTTTTAGGAGGTAGCCACTCCGTAATACCAGCAGCTCCTTTTTTTCGATTCAGAGTGCCCTCTACAGCTTGTAGATTGCGCGGATCATTCGCAAAAATTTCACGTTGTTCCCGTGACCAGTATTTTGCCCCCCGAGCGTGTGCATATCCGAGCGCAACAGTATGGTCAATCTCAAGATCTCTCGGATTCACATATATATCTCCCGTCCATGACGAAATCCAGCGACCATGCGTCACAGTGCGCCCATTTGAGCTATATGACACCGGGATAGTCGAAAGCATGGTTAATAACTCTTGCCGCGTATTGCGACCATTGCCATCAAAATCGCTCCAATGCGGGTAATCACCGCGATTATAGTTGGATTGTGCATGTGCTGAACCTAGGGCCACAAAGTTTGAACATACGAGTATGAGTAATGCGACTCTATTCATTTTCATCATTGCGTCCGTAATGTTTGCTCACCAAAATCGTTTATTGATAACTGCATTTCATTATCGACCATAGCGATAGCCCCATTTAAACATAAAATTTTCATGCAGTTATCACATATACCAATGCCCCGATAAATTAAACTGCTTTCGACTATATTGACGCTCCCGCGTACTAATTCATCTTTAAGTTCAGAGCCACATTTGCAGTCAATTTTTAGCTCACTGATCACTTGGCCGGTAGCTAACTTCTTAGGGAAATTCGATGCCATTGGTCGATTCAGGCGCATAAACTCTTGAAGTTGTTTGGTGTCCATCAATTTTCATTACTCTGTTCTGTGGTCAGTTTCCAGCGAAGTAACACTGCATTACTGATGTGATAATCCACCGTGTCTATACTTGATTTTTTTAGACCGGCAAGTGCATACGCTACGTTCGCAGCACAATTATTGGGTAAAACAGGTGTCTTTGACCCATTTACTAATATCGTTCTAGGTTGTTCAATAGCATCATCAAGCAGTTCAAACGCAAACGGAATTTTAGTTATGTCGCTATTCTGCGGTAATGGTCCCATTAAAGGAGTTCTGATCTCTTTCGATGGAAAGTGCCTCAATAAATACATGCACCGAGCAGCAATCGCTTTTCGCTCATTTTTGTTGGTCGTTAACGCCAGACATGCGGGCTCTTGCCCTTCACTGCCAACACGCAGCAATAAATACCCTGCACGAGTTTCTTCAAATACCGCGGATGTGAATAAATCTTGCGTTAGAAACCACGCCAGCAACCCGGTACTTATCGTGATTGAATCACAGTTGTAAAGAGTTAACGCGCTCACTTTTCCGTTGTTATTAACTAGCGTAAATGGCTCGCTGGTTCCCGCTTCACATACCCAAGTGTTATCTGGCACATGTTTAGACTCCGGGGGGTTCACACTCACCCTTGCATCGACTCTGGATGCGGGTATCGGTAATGCACCTTTTTTCACTGGGTATGCTCCTTGCAATATAAAGTGCTGTACCCATACCGCGAAACAGCTTTGTATTACATTCCAAATAGCCCCATCATCACGGTTAATTACCTCTAATTCATCAGATACTTCACTCCCAACTGCCATGATTTTTATGGTGTGTTCGTCAACGTATGCTTGCAATTGAAACTCACCTTTTAATGCTATAGCTAATGCCGTATCTACTTTCGTGGTTGGTCTGACTCGTGCTTCCATCAAATACTCCTTTTCATGCCGCATTGGACCAAAATTTCTCTGATAGCCTGACCGTTTTAGCCAATAACATTCCTGTAAAAAACTCATCCCAAGCGCGACTTGCTACTTGGCGATATTCATAGGTCATCATTAATTCGTCCATTGCAAAATGGGTGACACACAAGCCCCCGCCGGCTAGTTCTGCTACGCAGTATGCCCCGCGAATTAGCCCACGTTTTTTGCTGAATGGATCGTATTGATGGAGCGGTGGTGTAAAAGTGTCGATCCATTGAAAATCGTCAAGCTCAAAAACTATTGATGGCCTAGCTGAGCGAATTATTCCTGCTTTAGCTGCGGTATCACGCAACCCCCTGTAAGTCATACATAGGTTCACGCCGAGCCATCCAGTATCATAGTAAGCCCCTAACACAATACTTGCCTGTTTGCGGTTTGGATTCAGGCTAATTCCGGCTGATGTTAGCTCAGTCATTGTATCAAAAATACTGTGTAGGTTAATCGAGCCTATTTGTTGAGGACTGCGAATCAAAATACTATGTAGTTGATTAAATAATATGTTTAGCTCAACTTGAGCAAAGCAGTTATTCGGGTACGCTGCATGGAACTCATTACTTAATTGTTGTAAATATAAACCAGTATCGGTAGGGGTGTAAGACATACTATTTACTCCAATTAATCTAATAATGAATCAAAGCGAGAAGTTGAGTTTTCAATAATCCCTGACGCTATAAACTTACTCGCCTTTACTGGGCTCGTTAGGATTTTTATAGGCCGGTACGCTTCGCACTGTCCCATTGCTGTACTATAAAACCCTTCAAAAGACTCAATAGCCACATGATTGAGCAATCGCCATAAAACTTGCTTCTTAACCATTTCATCTACGTAAACTGATTGCCAGACTTCACTACCATTCGCCGCGACAGACATTATTTCATCATTCGTCATATCGAAAGTCACATACTCGCCAGAGGGCAATAGGGCTGACGCTAAACCACCCAATAACGGCCCACGATTAGGTGACAAGCCGCAAAGAGACACTATTGGTAACTCACCATTCAAGACCTTTACAGTGTCCCCCTCGCGGATAGCCCATGCTTGATATGCTATAATTTCACCCGACCCTAAAGCTAAATCAGCCGCACCTAGGTAAGTTAGTTTGATTTCGATTTGGCCGTTATCATCGAGAGATAGATAAAGTAGGTTTTCGCCAATACTCCACGTTAACCCAGTGGTAGCAAATACGGCCAACATATAGGCTTCTAGCTCATCGGCAGGAAAATTAAAGCCTGATTGACCTATGAGGTATTTCACGTTTGCGCGTTCTGCATTGAGCTGCGGAACTGAGAGTTGATGATTGTTAGCGAGGGCGAGCTTAATAAATTCAGAGGCTTTCATAACTGCTTCTTAATAGAGAAAATTTTGTTATCTCTATTAAGCCACAGTCTTTAAATCACGCAAATTTTACGGTTTAGGTATTACTAAACTCGTATGATTGGACCAGATCTTGATGGTTGAAATGAATATCCATCCATTCGAGTTGATATGTCGAGCATGACTTATAATTACGAACATCGTTACCCATTAAATCGAGCTTAACTAAACGACCTCGATCCATTAAATACACTGTAGCGGGAAAGACTATACCCTCCAAAAAACGCTTGATGTATATTCCTGGCACTCGCTCGGTTGTAATGTTTTTCAAAACAAGAAATAAATCATTGGTATGCAAAACTAACAGCATTCCCGCCCTCCTTAATCACGACCCCACTTAATCTTTTCAGCCGGAGTTAGCTGACTCCAGCCCATCAATTTTCCCATTGATAATGAACTGCTATCTATTAAGTATTTGTTTACTTTGTTATTTTCACTAGGATCATTATCCTTTGCCATTATAGCAATACTGCTTAACTCAATTTTACCGAAGCTAGATTGTCGATCATAAAACAAACAATCTAATTCTGCGGTGCTGTCATTTTTAATTATACCTGCTGTTGACTCCATCGCTCCGTTGATACTGAGATAGCATTCAGGATAATCCGTAAATCTCATTGTTATCTTAAAGCGTGTATCGTCAGCTAGATACG
This sequence comes from Shewanella sp. SM87, assembly GCF_025653705.1. Taxonomy (NCBI): domain Bacteria; kingdom Pseudomonadati; phylum Pseudomonadota; class Gammaproteobacteria; order Alteromonadales; family Shewanellaceae; genus Shewanella; species Shewanella sp. SM87. The sequence goes on along the minus strand of NZ_JAKKSC010000048.1, from coordinate 15,135 downwards.
TTGTTACGCCATCGAACTCAGCCTCAACGACTTTAGTCGCGGCTTTGTGTTGTGACGCCAGCTTATTAAGCGATTTCACAGTGATATTGATAGGATCTGCTAGTAACGCATTTTCAGCATTTGAAGCTAGTTTGTACCACAAAATAAACCTTTCTACGTCCCCTGAGTAAGTAATGTATGCCAGCCCTGAAACGGCTACCACAGACAAAACTAAGGGATCAAATTTGAGCCTCAACCTACCTAGTGGATTATGTTTATTTATTTTTTGAAATTTCGCCTTGATGTAGTCAATGTTTAATGGGATATGAAAGGAGGTTAACCTCGCGAAAGTTTGTTTTTTAATGTTGCTGATTTTTTCGGTAACGGCGTAAGGCATTGCCTGATGCTCACTCACTTGTGCTATGATGCCAGTATTACACACATCTATAATTATGAGCAATATGGCAATCGTAGATATAGCGGATTCAAATGCGAGTTACGGCAAGGCTGTAGCCCAACAGGAGCTGCAATTTTGCATACAAGAAGCCCGAAAACCAATAGACCCTGATTTGCTACTTTCAATTCTTATAGCAGAAGGTGGTCGTAACGGGGCTATTGTCAAAAATAAAAACGGGAGCTTTGATTTGGGCGTGGGGCAGATAAATACTATTCAGTACAGTGAACCTTGGTTTACCGTGCGATACCCCAACTGGAATGATGTGGCATTTGATACGTGTACCGGGGTTGAGGCTGCGGCAGACATCTTACTTAGACGGATGTCTGAGTTAAACATTGGTCAATCGGTGTGGGAGGCTGTAGGGCATTACAACTCCAAAACTGGCAGTATAAAAATCCAATATCTACAACGTGTTATGCAGATTTATACTAACCTGTCACAAAACAAGGGTACGGATTTCAAACCTAGCATGACTGTTACGTACCAACAAAAGAACTTTTTTACATCGGGGCGCTAACGTGCCGTAGGCTGGATACTAACGATTGCAGAACGAACTGGATTTTTTGTACACTGGCCCCGCCCCAAAATTCTAAACATGTTGAACACGTTACTCGCCCGTTAATCACGCTAACTCTTACAGAGTCTCGAATATGCAGTGATTTAACCGCGAGAGTTGCGCGGTACTCTGCGGGATTAGCGATTACTGGCAATGGACCGCTAATTGAGACTTTTAGCTCCGTGGCTCGATTGTTATCATCCCAAATTTTCTCATAAAAATAATCAGCATTAACTCCTATCTCTAGTATTATATCATCTGCATTATACTCTAAATGCGATTCATACTGATGGACAGACACTGCCCTACATAGTAGCTGCCCTAGCACTATACATCCTAGATTGCGTACATCATCTGGCGTAACGCTGTTCACATACTCGGCAACCAATTCGCTTTTTAAAACTCGTTGGTGCCTAAAGAGATTAAAATCCAGAACATTTTTTGAACTACTGCTCATATATTCACATCCATCTGAAACACAAAAAAACAGTCAAGAGCATTAAGATACCTTGTGGTACACCTACTCGTTGGGCTCGACCTAACGGCCAAAATAATCTCACACCAGCAGGCGTAACAGCGTCACCTAGTAGATGACTCATATACCCTACAATCAATGCCTGTGCGATAACAGAATTGGCAGAATAGCCAACCAATAGCCACATCATAAACATAACGGCCCACAATGAATGAGTTATGCCTCGATGTGAAAATATCGCTATGATGTTTGATATTGGCCTTATACGCCGCCCTAGTTTTGAATCTGGGTGATCTATGTCAGGCAGTAACGATGCAAGTGCTACCACTGGCAACGCCAAAACCCATTTAAGAGGCCCAATAACTATCTCAGATTGATATTGGTTCACTAAGGGGGCATAGATCCCCCAACAGCTCAAACCTAGTATGATGTGCCCTTGATACCTCACTCAACTACTGCCACGCCAACAACCTGTTTAGGCGCGACCATTGCCTCTACCTCGGAGTACGCATCTTTAGATCGTTTTTCAAAGTTGCTTTCATTTAGCTCAATCATCCGTTCCAGTTTTTCATAAGGCAAATGAAGCAGCATATAGACTACATATTTACCGTTTTCAACTTGGACAGTAGTGTTAACGTGGTTATAACCAACGACTTTTGCTTTGTTCACGAGTTTAACGATAGTTTCATCATTACTCTGATTAGTGCGGCCGTTACGAACCTCTGTATTTTGACGTTCGCGTCCAGACACTTCTTGCGACACAGTTTTAGCAATTGCATATTCAGCATTCAAATTAGCAATGTTACGAGCCATCATTAAATTATCTGCCTGACCCATCGCGGTTGCATAAACACCATCATTGTTAGACATTGGCGGGTTTAAAAACCAATCAGGTGCATTACTAACTGAAACCTTCATCTGCTCCGTTTTAGCCTCAATGAGCTCGTTTTGTGCATCCGCATAATCGGCCACAGGGTTTGAGCTGCAACCTGACAAAGTAATGAATGACACAGCGATTAGCGTTAGACATGTTTTCATAATGTATTCCTCTATATTTATAAATATTCTGTTGATTTTGACTAGCTACAGATTGATTACACCACACATACTTTTTGTGGCAAATTTTCACGAAAAAATAAATAAATACAGAGGGATAGGATATAAATTCATATGTGTATCAGTAGTTAATTAGTAAAGCTCTTACTTAATATGTACCCAATCGCGGCTATATTACCCCCCACACCCATTAATTGGGTACATATTTTTTAAGAATAAAAATTATTTAACCTGTCCCATATCAGATAGCTACGAGGCTTGACGAGAAGCGCGTCAATTAATTAAGTAGAAGGATGAAATTTGCCACAAAATAAATATGTGAGATAGTTTCCCTATTGTGAAACTAGATTCGCGGATGTGTTTAATGATTGTTAACAAAAGTAAAACTAGAGTTGAAGCATCGGTTTCAACGCGCATCACTACTAACCCCGTTCTTGACTCAATCTTTACTGAACTAGGCTATGCAGGAGACATTAAGGCGAGTTTAATCTACCTTGAGGTGCATTTACGCTCTATTGGGCTAGTGCCAGAAAGTATCAATAGAACACACCTTAGCGAGCTAGTTACACTGCTCATAGATGAAGGTGTTAACTTGCATCCGTTGAAAGCAGATCTTGCGCTTGTATCTATACCAAATGACTCTGTGCCATATCCCATATTAACGGCGCGTGGATATGCCAAACTGTATAATCAGAAACAGGGAAAATTACTGGTTAAGCCAATGTACAGAGGTGATCACTTTGCCAATAATGATTTATCAACCTGTGTCACTCCTGAAAGTATCATTATCGACTCCAAGCAAGAAATTGAAGGGTTTATTGCCGTTTATAAAGACAATGACAGCGATTTAACGTTATCTAGCTCTATCTCAACCGATGAAATAAACGATATTTTGAATAGATTTCACAAATGTAGCCTACCCGCTTCCCAGGTTGGTACAGGGTTAGCATTTAATCGCTTATTTAAGGTCAATCGCACTTTCAAAATGAATACATCTACGGCCAAATTTAACGAGTGGTTCAATCAGGCTAGAGTACAAATAAAAACGACTTATCGCAAAAATTAAAAATGGGTAAAAAAAACCGGTATCGTTTACTTTTCAGTAGACAATACCGGCTTGGGGTTAGAGTTTATCGCTAATCATTTTCACCATCAGTTTGTTACCTGTTTGTTGAAAATATTCTCGCCACTCTGTTTGTGGGAAATCCTCAAATTTAGGAGAGTGCCAAACACCCCAAAAATTTAATTCACATCCCCGCTTGATAACTTCCATCACATCACCTACTGGTGTTTTGTTAGCAATTTCAATCATCTTTTTTGTGGTAATTGGCGTTAAAGAACCAACTTCCATCGACACTATGTAGGGGGTAACTGGATACCCTTCATTGTGCCAAAACTCCGCGTGAAGTGGGTTGATGCCATAACCTACCGGAAATAACAACGTCCCCCCTTCTCGAATTACCCACAAAAACTGGGTGATTCCTGCATCTAAATACCGCTTCAAATCATTTTTATCAGTATCCAAATCGCTCTTGTGGATTACTGGTAGATTTAGACGGTTTGATTCATGTTTCATTAGCTCAAACACTTGATTAATATTCATATCTCACTCCATAAAAAAAGGGTGAGCTAACCCTTTTGGGTGTTGGCTCACCCAAGGGTTAAGTGATTGACTAAAATGTCATATCACTATGATTAAAATTAACATCCAGTGTTACGTTTGTAGGCTTTATGACACAACAAACGAACACATGATTGTTCGGTATAAATGATTACGCATGAGCGAACCGGCCTGCACGTTCACCATACGAAGCTATGCCATTCCAATTCACTATTGATGTTAGCGAAGGTGGCACATCATCTAAATGTTTAACGGCAATAGCCATTTCATAGCAGAAATCAATAAGCCCCACTTCATTAGCGGTTAAGACTTTTGTGGTAGTAGGTTTTGCTTTCGCAATCCTAGTTCCCCAATTGCAGAGATTGACTAGACTTAGTTCGTTAACGAACTCAGACGCAGTTAAATTAGCACTAAGCCTGACTTCATCCGAACACGCCAGCCTAACATCACCGTCATCCTTAATCTCATACAAGCCTAGATGAAAGATATGGACCGCCGGACGGCAATCTATTTCCACCCCCTCAAATGTAGCGTAAGCAACAATCTTTCTTGTATTAGTTACCCAAGCGCCAACAACTCGATCTAATCGATTCCAAGTACCAACGACAAGATTTGTTTTATTCAATTTTAAACTAGACATAACTCACTCCTAATAGTGTCCGTAAGACACAAACAAAAAAGGGTGAGTCATGCCCCAAGGGGACAATACTCACCCCCAAGGGTTTAATAATGGTAGACCTCCGTAAGAGGTCCACATAAAGCCACTTATGCGGCTGTGTTTTTTGAAAAGCTATTGTACTCGTCTAACCAATCTACGCCCTTTGCACCTTCTGGTATTGGAAGTTTAGGAATAAAAACCTTTGCATCTATACCGAGTGATTCTAATCGTTTGCGAAGTCTTTCTGCCGCTGCTTGCCCTGCACCTGAAACGTCTTTATCAGCAAAAATACTGACACGTTTCACTGTGTTTGGTATGTGTACCGCCTCTAATAACGAGTCGCTATAACATGCCCAAGTGGGTAAGCCTGACATTTCTCTAACAGCCATAGCCGTTTCGATACCCTCCGCAACGGCTAAATGCTCACCAGCGTCATAGTCAATCCGTATTGCACCGCCCCTCATATCCCCAGGTGGCGACATTATTTTTTTAACATCACTGACTGGCGCTTTCTTGCCGTCCTTCGTTAAATAAATGCGGTGCAACGTTAGTGGAGTGCCTTTTTTATCAAAGAAAACTCCTAACAATGCCGGGTGCCAACTTTTTACGAGCTGACCATCTACGTTCTCTAAATACATACAACTAGACAGTCCTCGTAATGTGTTTGGAATATCAGAAATATCCAATCCTCGGCCTTGAAGGTACGCTTTAACATGATCTGAATCAGTTGCTAAAACCGATTTTGACCAAACTGCGCGTAATGATGCTTTACGCTTTATAACATCAGCCTCTGGCAAATGATATTCAGCGGGTTTGAAGGGTTTTGCTTCGTACTTTACGTCTAGTTTGAGGTTGGCTAAACGACTAATTTCATCGCAAGCCTCCATTTTTGCCAGACCCAAGACATAAGCCACGGTATCAATTACATCCATATAGCCGATACCGTTGAGATAGGTCGAACCGTTGTTAGCTATTCTAAATACTGTTGTACCTTCACCTGTTAGTGGATCAGATACTTGCGATGGCTTTTTGTATAAAGCCTCGCTTAAAGCAGGGATTTTGGCGTAAATATCTAACGGATTAACGTTAGAACGAATAGCCCTTATCTTTTGCATTGCGTCCATAACTCACTCCAATTGCAGGGGATCTTCGATCCACACTAAAAGTAGAGAGCGCATCGAAGATCCCCTGCTAGAGAGAATCTTGGACGAACACACAGAGTTGAATTTTAGATATTCAATCTGTGTGCTCAGGCGCTATTAAGGCGCACTTCTCCCGTAGAGGGGAAGTTCGCCCCTCTAGGGATAAAAAAATTTAAATTACTTGTTTCAACAACTTAATAAGCTGATTTGGCAAATGCTTTATATCTAAAACATTTACTAATTCAACCCCTTCAAAACCAGCACTAGCTTTACCTAACATGATCGGCAACAACAAAATATTATGTTGTTGCAACCACTTAGAAGCTAACTGAACGTCATGTGGGGATTCAGGCTCACCGTCAGTAATAATAAACATCACTTTCTTTTGAGCTCGTTGAACAAGTAAAGAACTACCCAATTCCATCATGGCGCTACCCGTATGGGTTCCACCAAGAGCAACGTATGGTAAATCTTTCATTAAAGGCTGATGAAAATCTTTCATCATCAAATAGGAACCGCCAAAGAGAGCTATTCCAGTTTTAACACCTTTCTCTTTACCTAAAGCCAACGCTGTAGATAATGCCGCTTGACAAGCCATGTAAGCTGGTGAGCTATCTATCATAGGTTCACCCATTGAGCCTGACGCATCTAACAGAATACCAACAGCAAGGTTTGCTGATGTTTCTCTGCGATACGTTTTAGCCGCAGGATTACCTAAATAAGCATCTACGATGTAGTCCTCATTTAGTTCTCCGTACTGAGCACCCCCCCTAAGTTTCATGTTACTTTGACGAAACATGACTTTGACAGCGTTAGCAATAGCACCAGTAACACGCTGATTAGAATCGGGAAACTTATACTTCGGTCTATGTTTCCGATAATAATCTAAAACTTCATTACCTAGCACTTCCGCAGGGGGAGGCAATAATAAACCATCGCTTTGAGTTGATTTATATAGCTCTAAGATCTCACCTACATCCATGCTGCAATGACGCTTATCTAAATCGATATCAGAAAAACGAGGAGAGCCCCCTTTCTTCGAAGAACTAGCTTCGCAATTGGCATCGTCTTGACTGTCACCGTTGGCATCGTCTTGACTGTCACCGTTGGCACCGTCTTGACTGTCACCGTTGGCACCGTCTTGACTGTCACCGCTGGCATCGTCTTGACTGTCACCGTTGGCATCGTCTTGACTGTCACCGTTGGCATCGTCTTGACTGTCACCGCTGGCATCGTCTTGACTGTCACCGCTGGCATCGTCTTGACTGTCACCGCTGGCATCGTCTTGACTGTCACCGCTGGCATCGTCTTGACTATCACCGTTGCCATCGTCTTTCGCTAGGCTCGATAACTCTTTTAGAAAAGCTCTTGCTAACTCGACAATCTCTTTAGTGTTCTTGGCCGTCTGAGCTAAACCAGCATAACGCTCGCATAACGCAGCTAGATGGCTTGGCACCCAACAGAATTTCTTCATTATAGGTTTCAAGTTTGAAAGCCCATTTTTTAGATTTCCAACCAACAACATGTAAAACAAGATATCGTCAAGACAGTTAGTAAATGTCCGGCGCTCAATAAACTCAAGCAAAAAGGTTCTGCTGATTTGATACGAATTGAGTGCCCCCGGGAATGCCTTAATATTGCAAAAGTCAATCCTAATATCCTCAAGAACGTTGACCGTACTGAAAATATCATCATCTGGAAATGCTGAAAAATCGGTGTAATTTAAGTGCCCTGCTTCATGTAGAAGTGAGGAAACCATTACATCCCATTCTCCAACACCTATAACAATTCGCTTTCCATCCGTATAAGAGCTCCCCCCCGCTATACTCACTTTAACCCCCCTTGCGGTGAGTGCTTTGGCGAGAATAGAAAAAGCAATCTCTTGTTTACGGCCTAGCAGATTATTAGTTGACATAGCTCACTCCTAGTCGTGTCAGTAAGACACAAAAAAATGGAGTGAGCATTACCCCAAGGGGATAATACTCACCCCCAAGGGTTATTTATTTACGGCCTCAGCTAAGTTCATGTCGAACATAGAGCCAATGTGTAACTTACCAAGTTCGATAAGTGCCGTTTTTTCTTCTGCGGTTGACGCTGCTGTAAATACAACATCAAACACTTCTCTCATAGTGAAATCAGAAAGGCTTTCCCACAACACTGCCCAATCGACCAAAACGCGGGTAGAAAGGGCACTCTGAATGTGGTACTCACCGGCATTCATCGCATCTGTTGCCATGCTGTCACGAACCGTTTTTGCAAAGGTCGCCATAATCAAACGTATCTTAAAAGGCAGTTTAGTTAGGTCACCCAGTATTTCCGTATCGACAGAAATTTCGGGGTAAGCAAAACCTATCCAAATAAAACGGCGTTTAACGGCTTCATCCATATCGGTTGAAATCGAACCGTAGCGACCTGTCATGTCGGCAGTGCCGGGGGTTTGACATGTGGCTATAACACGAAACAGTGGATGAGGATTAACCACTTCTCCTGTTTTTTCAATCGCTAATGGCTTACCTTCTAGAATCGGGTGCAGACTAGCTAACAAGTCGTATGAACCTTTATCCATTTCATCCAACAGTAAAATACCACCCTCGCGGTAGGCTTTTACTACTACGGATTCCTCGAATACAGTTTCACCGTTTTTGATGCCGATGTTACCTTTAAGCGTTTCGGGCCTCATTGACTCACTCACAGAAACTCTATGTAAAGACAGTCCTAATTTTGCTGCTAAAAATGCAACAAACTCTGTCTTTCCTGTACCAGTTTCCCCGAAGCAAGCCAATGACATATTTCGACTTTTCCCAAACAACCAACCTAAAGCAATCCTAAGATTACGTTCATTAACTCGATAATTCGGGTTAACAGTTGGCACATTTAACATACCCGTAAAAACAGGTAGATTCTTAGTCGCTAAAAAAGCCGATGATGGGAAAAGCTCTGAACCGCTTACGTGATTTACTTTTATAGACATGACTCACTCCATAGTACCCGTGAGGTACTTAATATAAAAAAGGGTGAGTCATGCCCCAAAGGGGGACAATGCTCACCCCCAAGGGTTTAAAATAGCTGTAAATAGAAAAATCTAATTACAGAAAGTATGCAGCCATTGCAGCATCTAACTCTGTTTTAAGAGCTTCGCTAACGGCTTGTTTTTCAGCTTGCTTAGTAACTACATCATCATTAGATGGCGAAGTTGTACCACGCAAACCTTCTAGTAATTGAGCGACTTCACAGTCAACTAACACACTAGGTTCGTTACTAACAACCTCTGCTGGCACTATTGCATCAAGCCCAAGTTCATCGTAAGACGTTAACAAAGTTTCTAAAGCATCTTTGTTACTTAGGGATGTTAATAGCAATCGCAACAGCCCGAGTGAGCTGCTATCTAAGTTCCCATTTTTCGGAAACGAATGTCGCATTTCGTTCAAACATGCTGCAAGTCCAACCCATGTGTTTGATAGAAAGCTAAAGTTAATGGCCTTCGCTTCCATATCTGACAAAAAGCTAATCGCTTTTTGACCAACCACATCACCTCTGCCAATTTTTCTTAGTACGTCTTGCGACAATTCAGAAAATTCAAACAGTAATTTTTTGTCTATCTGATCACCTGCTTTCGCAGATTCTTCAGTTGACATAGAACCAATGACTATCGCCATAGGTGGTGACATTGACATGAAAAATCGAGACTCAACATCTTTCGATGTTGGTGCATCCCGGCGTATGAATTTAGCTACTTCGGGGTGTGCTTCACACTGATTTTCAAGTAATTGCTCATACGTTTTTACAAAGTCACTAGCCTCGCTGTCGAACTGACCTTGAATAAATTCAAAGCGCGTTTTAAGCAGATCAAACTCTGTTTCAGGAATTAACCAGCCGCCCCATACAGGAATGCCGGTTGTATCCATCAGGCGCTTTGCTCGCATGTAAAACTTACTAACAAATTTTAAAGCGGATTTATCTACCAAAAACTTACGTGGCCTTTCGGTAACTTGCGTTACGTCAGAACCTTCTTCATCAAAAACTTTTGATGATTTCTCTGACTGCTTGCCCGAAAAAGACGAAAAGTCTAATGACAGATAAAGCCCGTTTTTACCTTGCATTCCTGCGAGTTTTACTTGTCTAGCTGCGATATTTCCTGATGTATTAAGTTTCATGGCTCACTCCAAAAATACCCATAAGGTATTTAAAAAAAAAAAGAGTGAACCACCCCTTGAGGGATAAAGTTCACCCCTCAAGGTTTATATAAATTAAATAAAGCATTGTCCTAAATTAATGGAAGCGTAACGCCCCAGTTAATTTCCGAACAAACACCTTCATCAATGACTAGCTGCGCAGGCTGTTTAGAGCGTTTACGTTTGCGATATAAGACATCAGTACGATGATTTATACATGCGTCCGTTTTAGCTGCTGTACCTGTAAGTAATGGAAGCGAACTGCCCCAATTAACTTCTGACCAAACACCTTTACCATTGACTAGCTGCTCTTGCTGTTTAGAGCGTTTGCGTAACCAGACATCAGTGCGGTGTTTTAGGCTTGCGCTCGTAATCGCGGTTGTATCAACAAGTGATATAAAACCGTCCCTCAACAACTCCACATTTAAACCTGCATATCGACAAGCAATATGAAAGTTTTCAGAAAAAACCCATTCAAGAACTTCTTCTGCTTCTGTAACTGAATCTCGTATTAACTCAAGATTCGCACAAATCAAACCATCCCAAAAAGCGCGACATTGAGCCTCGCTCCAGTTGTAGTTATCATCTGTATTAACTTCTTCGCCCAGCAATTTCTCGCGGGTTTCGTAAGTTTTAATCGCCATAGCCCACTCCAAATTTTAAAAAAATGTCGTGAGTACGGCTCCTTGTTGGGAGGGTAATCACAACAAGGAAATAATGCTTAACGCAGCATTTATAAGCGCCCGTGAGGGAGGTCATTACGTTCAAAGCAGATTCTTCTGTAAGAGCGTAATAACCAAACAACAACCAAACACCTAAATCCAATTCTGCGTAGGCAGTTGGAATACTGAATAGTCAGCGAGAAGGTGGCGGGTTGTTGGAAGGATTCGGAGTAGAAAACTAAGCGAAAATGACTTTTAAAAAAGATATAAATCAGCTTTGCTTAGTTTGCCAATTGGCACCGGAGCCAATTGGCTGACCCAAACCCAAACGGGTAAAGGCTTTAGCTATCCGGCTAGATAACCGCAAGGTATTCACCCTGCGCTATTATTTTTTGGCCGCGAGCCCAAATAGATAGGCTTTCAGCCAACTCGCCCTTGTCAATCGTGGTATCAAACCCTAGTTCTGACGGGTTGACGTTCATGCAAACATCTGATGATGTGACGAAAAGATTAAAGTCTGAATAAAATATTGCAGATAAATTAGGCATAATATGTTCCTGTTAATAGAGTGTCTTTTCTTAACCACCTGTTATCCAAACAGTTATGAAAAGACACCCTAAAAACAGTCCGAGGAAGTTTTAGAATGTCTTGCTCTTACTTAATTAGATCCAACCTAGTCTGTCTAGTACAGGTCTAATCATTAAGAAATACACGTTTAGAGTACCGATAAAAATCGCACAAAATATAATAGCTTCCATAACTCACTCCAATTGCCATTTAAGACATAAAAAAAGGGTAAGCCTGTCCCATTTAGGGGCAATGCGTTACCCCTAAAAGGTTAAAAAATAACTAACTAAGATAAAATGCGCTGTAGATACGCACTCGTTTATATTATTTACGGTCTAAAAGGTTTCATCTAAACTATCAAGCCAAAGATCGAACCTTCTATCCATAATTGCAATTAATAGATAACTCATAAAATTAAACCGATGAGTCAAGCTATCCGTAAAATAAAACCGAGAAAAATCGATTTCATGGTGTACTTGATAAAGCATTATTTTGATGTCATCAAATACTTTATTATCTTCGATATTAAGATTATCCAAAGCAATGAATGTCAAGGTTTCTAAATCATGTTGATACATGAATCCTTCGTTATATGCTTTATCACCATCAAACGGATATTCACATTTACGACACACGTCTTGGTCACAACTATGAAATCCACAGTGCTCACAATTCAGAGTATAATGTTGATTGACACTTCCAGAATGACAAGCCTCGAAATTATGTCTGGTTGCATCTTGACCGCAATTTTGACATTTTTCTTGATTCTTATCTCCTTCGAAGTCAACAACATGATCGATAATGTATTGGTTGTACTGTTCATTATTAAAGACACCAATATTTTCAATAGATGGTGGTAATTTGATTATTGCATTTGATGTATTCATTATTCGCTCCTAACAACTGTTTTCACAGAAATAATTAAGCGAATCTTCCCTGTTGGGGAGTTAATTCGCCAACAAGGGTAAAGGTAAGTGATTTATTCAGATGTCCGAATAATATCTAGGCAGGTTGCAATCCTGTATTTAATCTAAATCCGAAGCTAACGGAGATTTTCATTGCTCAATGAATAAATTGAAAAATAAATTCAAGAACAACACCGATAACCAAACGCCAATTTATCTATTTGAATATTTCAATAAATAAATGATCTCGCGAGAGAAATGAAAAGCTGATTTTCAGCATTCAGACGTTTGGGTGAGAGGTTCTGGTGTGCTATAGCAATAACACTAGGAAAATGGCTTTCCTAGTGCAACTGATGGCGGATTTGAGGCGACAGAAATTCCACCTCTACAAGATGTTATGGCAAGGTGTGTGCGCCATAACCCTGAAATAAGCCTACTGAGAAGTAGGTTAGCATTCAGCCAACCATTAATGTTGGCCTAAAAAGTAGATCGTTAATAACGATACTGTTAGATGAGGTTGCTCAACCGAAAATGAGCTCCTGACAGTACAATATTGTTTTCACTCTAAATTGTCAATGTGTGTAATAAATTAATTATCCCACTCCCTGTTTGAGCCATAAGGGTACTGATCGCATTAGTAATCCAATTATCACATTTTGAGTCGATGTAGCATAAAATTAAAATGGAAAACTTTCACTTTATGCCTACCTCATTTGACTCAAGTTCATGTACCCTTTCTTCATCAATTTCATATAGGAACATGCTTGGGCTCACTGCATAACTTATATGCAAATTATAGATAGCCCTAGTCATAGCAACGTATAGCAGACGCCGTTCTTCTTCTTCTTTACCTTCGGCTAAAGCCTCTTTACTGGGTATTCCTCCATCCTCCGCGCAAGTGATCCAGACGTTATCAAATTGCAGCCCTTTTGATGAGTGCATAGTGATAAGTGTTAGCTTTGGTTCGGTATCATCATTGCGTTTCTTGCGTCCATCCAGCGATGCGGCTAATTTTTTGATGCTTTCACCGAGGCTTTCCCAGTTGCGAGCACCTATGACCTTACCAATCGCTTCTGCATGTTTCATGTCGCGCTTATCGAGGTGAAATTGTAATAACTTAACAACCTTCTCCATGTAGTTTTGTTTACTGTACTCTTGCCCCGCAGGTATGTCTTGCCACGCTTCGGCAAGAGCATGAAGTTTTATTGCATCACGGTTATTGCCTATGTCACTGGCTTTAAGATTTCCAAACGTACAGTTTGCTTGCTTACATGATTGAATAAGACTCGCGATCTCCGCAGACGGTAATGCGATTGAGGATAATGCTCTTTGCAGAGTTTGCTCATCATATCGACCTGTTATCACGGCTGAAAGCTGAATTAGACTATAAGGCGCAACACCATCAAAAAAGGATTTCCCCCCTTTTCGGTTATACGGGATGTTGTGGCCCTGAATAATGCCTTCTACGGCATCTAGCATAATATTGTTTCGCGCAATAACAGCCCAATTTTGGGGTGACTCGCTGATAGCTTTAAATATCAAATCAAGCTGATTATCCAGCGAACCCGCTTTTACAATCGTAACAGTACCTACATCTTCTCTTACTGCGTTCATAGGCTTATCAATACGATTAGGGTTATTGTAGGTAATCAATTTACCGGCATTTTTTAAAACTTCTTTGCTGCACCTAAAGCAGTCTCTTAGTACATACGCATCCGCGGCAAACTCCTGCTGGAATGCCACCATGTTACTGTAACCTTGGCCGCCTCGGAATGAATAAATGGCTTGGTCATCATCACCGACTACTACCAATTTCTTTCCTTTTATGGCGTGTTCCCTAAGCCAGAGGTATTGCAGTTCATCTGTATCTTGAAATTCATCAACCAAAATATGCGTTGCGCTTACGGGTTCTATTTCATTCTGAGCCAACCAGCTAACAGCGAGCTGGCAAATGATGTTGAAATCGGTCTTACCTTGAGTGTTCATCATATTTCTGTAAAGCTCATATAGCGCAATATCAGTATGTGAATAATCTTCTTCGTGATTCTGCTTACGTCCCATTTCATCAAAAAGCCTTTGCAAAGCGGGGACTTTAACGCTATCTCGGCACACTAAATCCAAGTGATCCGCTTCATTGAGAACCGACTTAACAAATAGCGAGAGCTCATTGTTCATCAGTAAACGGCGGTTTAGCTTTTTCTTGGTCATTGATAGTGCGGTGCTATGAAACGTACTTACAATTACTCTGCTTAGATCACGAGTTGAAAGTGCTTTATGCAAACGCTCAGTAAGTTCTACTCTGCCTGCATCAGTGAACGTCAGTAAATGAACCGAATAATCTTTGTCACGCGCTAACAATTTTTCCGTGAGAGCTATCAAAACAAAAGTCTTGCCCGAACCAGGTAATGCACAAACTAGCGTGTTCCCATCACTGTTAATTACTAACGATTGATCTGTTGTTGCACCCATATACTGCGCCAATATAACTTTGTGTTGACGACATGATAGTTTTCTTAGGCTAAACAAGCAATGCAGGGTGCATTAACAGAGAAAAAGTACATAACAATTTAGCTTCATCAGCGATGCTTTCTGTTGATTTTCTTCACAGCGGCATAAACAAAAAAGGCCACTGATAGAGTTAACACCTATCACTTAAGGTGTTTAGAGCGAACAGGGTAGCGAGTTTTATTGATACGAACGGTCCTTGCTTTGGGCCGTTTTCTTTTTTGGGGCAGTATGTAGCGTTTAACTCTCTCCCGCATGGCCCTTAGCTTTCTCGGGATGGAGCCGGGGGAGGCTATCGCACACCACATCAGCTCATCCTGAATATCTCTCAATGCCATCATAAAACTTATACGCAATGGCGATACCTGCGCCTCTCTCGC
>NZ_JAKKSC010000047.1:0-22146 GCF_025653705.1 Shewanella sp. SM87 | reverse complement strand
TTGGTGTGCCACCCTGGCGTTCTAGCTTTAACTGTCTCACCCATTTATCCATAGTGGACTTACCTACGTTCATCGCCTTTGCAGCTTCGATGATGCTATGGTTTTTATCGAGGACTAATTGGGCTGCTTCAAGTTTGAATTCAGCACTAAATGTTTTTCTGGTTGTCGATCTCATGTGTTCACCTAAAGTCATCTACGAGGTAATAATATCACCTCTATTTAGGTGGCCAAAATTAGTGTGCCACTACACAGTAAGCGAGCGAGTTAGTGAAAATAGCTACGATATCCTTTCATCTGACGGGCTTTCGGGAGCAATGGCAGAAACAGATACAATTTTTGATGAAATCTACCTTGAGTTGAGTGATTACGACTGGGAACCAGGTAACGGTTTAGTGGTTAAACTTAGGGGCACTGCTAGTGGTGAACATCGTAGAGAAACTGACATTCGAGGGCAAGATTTGGATGTAGAAGTGACAGTATTATGTAAGCTAATAGTTGGAGAGTTTGGGCTGGCAGAGTATGAAATTACCGAGATTAGTGGTTGTCCCCACGACTATGGCTTTGATGAGATAGATTAATATCAAGGTAGTAGTATAGAGGTTCTCTGGCCAACGATGGAACATGTATATCTTTTTTAGTAAATCACAGACAACACTAAAACGACAGGAGTTCACCATCCCCTCGGAGTTGCCGCAGGGCATTTGCGTTCGTTGCGTGAGCGAGGCATGGATGCCGAGATAGCGTCAGTCGAATCAGGGACGAGCGTCTGACGCGATAGAATAAGGACGCTAAATGCCCAAAGGGCTTTCAACTCCGCTAGGGGCGTCTTGGAGAATCCAAGGAGGATAGGACGAGCAGTCCTCCTTGGTCGGCTGTGGGGTGAAGCCCCACGACTTTGACTTTGATTTTTCTCAGATTTGCATTTCAGAATTGAGTTAAATTGACTCATACAAATAAATCCAAACCCAAGTTTAAAAAACAAAAAGGCGCCGAAGCGCCTTTCAACTCTTGGGAAAGGGAAAACTCCCATCCCACAATGATTTGATCACACGATCAAATCATACTCATCTTTGAGTATCTTAATGATATCTGCCTTTGGATTCGCTGGCAGCGGAATTGGAGCGCCAGTCACCTTCTCGGCAACGCCGGTGTAAGTGCGTGACACTTGCATCATGGCCTCAAGTGGGAGGTCATTGTCGCGGGCGAGGGCTTCACGCTCTGGCATTCTGTCTTTGTTGAGCAGCACATCAGGATCTGGGAAATGATTTAGCAGGAATTGGCGGAAACCCTCTTTGGAGTTTTCCAAAATCTTGCCATCGCGGTAGGCGGCGCCGTCCCAAATACGTGATGAGTCTGGAGTGCCGACTTCATCCATGTAAATCAGTTTTGAATTGCCATCTTTGTCGGTCACATAACCGAACTCAAATTTAGTGTCGACAAACACTTGATCAATGTTGGCCAGTGCTTTTGAAATCACCTTAAAGCCATCTTTTAACAGCTTCTCGTACAGGTCGATATCTTCTAACTTTTCAAAGCCAAAGGCTTGGTAGTTGGCTTGGATATCGCTGCGGCTGATGTTCACGTCATCTTGGGCTGGCACGCCTGGGATGCCGGTTAAAATGCCCTTAGTCGATGGGGTGATTAACAGCTCAGGGAGCTTTTGATCTTTCTCTAAGCCTTCTGGCAGTGTGATGCCACAGAATACTCGCTCGCCCTTAGAGTAAGCGCGCCACATTGAGCCTGTGATGTACTGGCGGCAAATGGCTTCGACTTTAATGGGGCGGGCTTTCTGGACTATCCATACGAACGGGTGCGGGATATCCAAAATATGGCTGTCGGCTAGGCCGTTTTCGGCGAACAGTTTAAACCAGTGGTTAGAAATCGCGTTTAATGCCGCGCCTTTACCGGGAATGCCTTTGAGACCACCTTCACCGTGGAAGATACAGTCGAAGGCTGAGATACGGTCGCTGATCACCATGATGGCGAGCGGGGTATCTTCGGGGACGTTATAACCCTTGGTTTTGATTAAACGGCGGCTGTCGGCATCGGTTAGCCAGTAAACGCTGCGAACCTTGCCGCTGTGGACTGGGCTGTCGGTGCGGATTGGCAAATCGTTATTCACGGCTAATACGGAATCAGCAAGACTCATGACGAGTATTCCTTAGGATAGAGAGTGTAGGGATAAGGTTTTTATAAGTGTCGGTTTGCAGATGGACTAGGGCGTTAGCAACAGCCAGATTCATTGCAACCGCTTTATTATTCGCGCTTTGCTTAGGGTGTAAAGCGTTCAGCCAGTTTGCGGGATTTGATGTTAAATCTTGAACAGCAAAAATTGTATTTTCGGGCGGTGTTTGAATTGTGTTGGGTGGAGATAATGCAAGGGATGGAACAAACGCAGGGCAAGGTTGGCACCACAGTGAAAGTGGTCTGCGAAAGCGGGCTGGGCCCGTGCCATTTTGCTCGAAAATGCTAACCATTAATCCGAGAGAACCTTGTTCTAGACTGCCGCGAAAAAGTGGCGACATTCTACCTTTTTTGACAAAATTTGCCACGGCTATTTGCATCGCTCTTTACACAGCCATTTATATAGTTTTGTGGTTTGAGTCTAGCGGGCGTAAGGATTTGCAAGGGAATCAGGCGCTAACACTCAGTGCTGAGCATGATGGAGGGCTGCTGTTCTGCGGACGAACTAATGTTGAAGGGCTGTATTTTAGCGCGCTGATGTGCGAGTTTATGACGTAGCTGCAGCCGACAAGACCATCAAGCCAAATATCCAATGGAGGGAATATGAGCACAAGTCAGCATGTACAGAATGATAATCAACGAGAGCTAGTATTAGAGCGGATTATCGATGCGCCGCCAGAAAAGCTGTTCCGCGCGTGGACCGAGCCAGAACTCCTTAAAATTTGGTTTACGCCAAGGCCGTGGACTGTGGCTAGCGCGAGCTTAGATGTGCGTGCCGGTGGTTCAAATGTGATCGTGATGCGCAGCCCTGAGGGACAGGATTTCCCGAATCGTGGCGTGTATCTCGAGGTGGTTGAGAATGAGCGCATCGTATTTACCGATGCCTTTACTGAGGCTTGGGTGCCGTCCGATAAAGCTTTTATGACGGCAACTATTACTTTTGAACCTGTGGACGGCAAGACCAAGTACACTGCGCGGGTGCTGCATTGGAATAGCGAAGATAGGCAGAATCATGAGGATATGGGGTTTTATCAGGGGTGGTCTAAGGCGACCGATCAGCTTGAGGAACTCATCGCGAGCATTTAGCCGGTGAGTCTCAAGCCTCGTATCAGAGAGTAAACAATAAGCAGTATCTAGCCCAATTGCCCTGCATATTTTATTGTTGGGGATTGGGCAGGATTAGAGGTGTTATGTCGTCACAGAAAGAAGTGCCACAGCTTACACAATCACAGCTTGCGCCATCGCAACTCGCGCAAAGCGCTGCTTTGCAGGGCAATAGTTTTTTATCAAAACAGTTCAATGGTTTGTCGGAATTAGCCCAAGATCTACAGGGCATCGAGTTCGAGGATTGCTGCTTTCAAGATTGCCATTTTAGCGAGAGCACTTTCCGTAAATGCAAGTTTATCGATTGCCGCTTTGTGCGTTGCAACTTAAGTTTAGTGAAAGTGCCCCAGTGTCAGTTCAGCGGGGTGGAGTTTGAAGAATGTAAGTTAGTCGGTATTGATTGGACCCGCGCCGCGTGGTCACGTTTATCCTTTGCCGCGCCCTTTTCCTTTAAGCAATGCATCTTAAATGATTGCTCATTTTTAGGTTTGTCCCTCGATGAAATTATCATCGAAGAGTGCAAGGCCCACGATGTCGATTTTCGCGAGGGCAGTTTTAATCAAGCCAATTTCACCTACACGGATTTTAGTCATAGTCTGTTTGGCCGAACTCAATTATTGGAGACGGATTTCAGCGAGGCATCCAATTACGATATCGACATTTTTAACAATAAAATCAAAGGCGCTAAGTTTAGCCGTGACGAAGCGATTCGGCTGCTCAACTGCCTTGATATAGAATTAATGGATTAAGGATTGTGGTAGGTTTTTACTCAGCTTTTCACTCAGCATAGTGATGCTCATTCCACGAGTGTTATCGCAATTTACTGAAATATCTGTTTGTTTTTGAAGCCGCCATTTGTCCCATCTGGCGGCTTTTTCTATCCGTTTTTTAAGACCTATTGATCTTATTCACGTATTTCAAGGTCAGTCTTAGGTTTTAGTTGCGGTAGATCACACCGAGCTTCCCCATGTGGTTTACCACAATACCCACCTACCTCTTTCGGGATAACAATCTCTGTGGATGAGCAGTGTATTCAGCGTATGCCGTGTATTTTGAAGATATGGTGGCGCTGTTTTAACGCTTTATAACTAAAAAAGTAATCAAATCAGTGAGCAAACCTCTGCTCGATGGCGTCCAATGTGGCGACTGACGGGTGGGATGAGCGTGATGGAGGTAACCATGATTGAGCTTAATAGGCGAACCTTTTTAAAGGGAGCAGGAGCGAGCAGCGCCACGTGTGCGCTGGCCAGTCTGCTGCCGGGCAGCTTAGCGGCATTAGAGAATAAGCAGCTAAAGGGCATGGGCAAAGACATTGCCAGTATTTGTGAAATGTGTTCGACTCGCTGCCCGATTTCGGCGCGGGTGATTGAGGGCAAAAACGTCTTCATTAGTGGCAACAAGGCCGCTAAATCCTTTGGCGGTAAAGTGTGTGCCCGAGGCGGCGCAGGCCATAGCTTACTGTACGATCCACAGCGTATCGTTAAACCGTTAAAGCGGGTCGGTGAGCGCGGCGAAGGCAAATGGGCCGAGATCAGTTGGGATGAAGCTTATAAATTAATCGCTGAAAACCTCAATAAAATCAAAAAAGAACATGGCCCAGAGGCCGTGGCATTCTCGTCAAAATCGGGCTCACAAGAAAAGCATTTGTTTCACCTTGCGACCGCCTTTGGTAGTCCAAATACTTTTACCCACGCGTCGACTTGCCCCGGCGGTTATGAAATTGCCGCTAAGGCTATTTTTGGCACTAAGGTCAAACGAGATTTAAGTAACTCTAAATACATCATTAACTTCGGCCATAACCTGTACGAAGGCATCAATATGTCCGAAACCCGCGGCATGATGGCGGCGCAAATGGACAAAGGTGCCAAGCTGGTGGTGTTCGAGCCAAGATTCTCCGTCGTGGCCGATAAAGCTGATGAATGGTATGCCATTCGCCCCGGTACCGACGTAGCCGTCGCCTTGGCGTTATGCCATGTATTGATTGAAGATAATCTTTACGACAAGGCATTTGTCGCGCGCTATGTGGAAGGCTTCGAAGCCTTTGCCGCCGAAGTGAAAGCTTATACCCCTGAATGGGCTGAAACCATCTCCGATGTGCCTGCCAAAGACATTCGTCGTATCGCCCACGAATATGCCGCTAAAGCGCCCCATGCTGTGGTCGATTTTGGTCACAGAGCCACCTTTACCACCGAAGAGTTTGAGATGCGCCGCGCCCTGTACGCCGCCAACGTCTTGATTGGTAATATTGAGCGTAAGGGCGGGATTTATATCGGCCAGAAACCCGGTGATTACAACAAGCTTGCCGGTGAAGCGGTTGCGCCAGTATTGGCAAAACCTGGCGTGAAAGACATGCCAAAACCAGCAGCGAAACGTATCGATCAGGTGGAAGAGCAGTACGCCATGATGTGGACATCGGGCGGCGTTTACCAAACCATTCTCGATGCCACGTTAAGCGCTGTTCCTTACCAGTTACACGGCTGGGTGATGTCACGCACTAACCCAATGCAAACCATGACAGACAGAGCGCGCGTTGTTGAAGCGATGAAAAAGCTCGACTTTATCGCCGTGTGTGATGTGTATATCAGCGAAACCGCCGCCTATGCGGACGTGATTTTACCTGAATCGACTTATCTTGAACGTGATGAAGAAATTGCTGATAAGTCAGGTAAAAATCCGGCCTATTATGTGCGCCAACGGGTCGTTGAAACCTTAGGTGATACTAAGCCTTCTTGGCAGATCTTTAAGGATGTGGGTGTGGCTATGGGCCTTGGCGAGTTCTATCCATGGGAAAACATGGAAACCCTGCAAATGCTGCAGGTGAACCGCGACACTGACCTGCTGCGCCGGATCAAAGACGAAGGTTTCGTGAGCTTCGGTAAGCCAATTATGTTGTGCGAGCCTAAGATGGTTGCCGAGTTTATTAAGGCATACCCCAATGCGCGACCTGCCGATGAAGACGGCACTTACGCCAGTGCACTGACCTTTAAAACCCCGAGTGGCAAGATTGAACTCACTTCCGCGAAAGTCGAAGCCATGGCACCGGGCCGTGGGGTGATCAAGTTCCGCGAAGTGAATCTTAAAAAAGCAGATGAGCTGTACTTTATCCAAGGCAAAGTGGCGGTGCACACCAATGGCGCAACCCACAATGTGCCTATGCTCGCTAACCTGATGTCGGATAACGCTGTGTGGGTTCACCCTGTTACTGCGGGCAAGTTAGGGATCAGCAATGGCGACCCAATCCGCCTCACCAGCAGTGTTGGCACAGAAGAAGGCCATGCCTTAGTCACGCCGGGCATTCGCCAAGATACTGTGTTTGCTTACATGGGCTTTGGTTCTAAAAACAAAGAGTTGGTCAGAGCAACGGGCAAAGGTATCCACTGCGGTAACTTACTGCCGCACGTTACTGCTCCTGTGTGTGGCATGACAGTGCACACCACGGGCGTCACGCTGGCAAAGCGCTAATCGGAGGCTTAAATGAATAAACGATATGTAATGGTGCACGACGAGAATAAGTGCATCGGCTGCCAAGCCTGTAACGTGGCGTGTCGCAGTGAAAATGGCGTACCCGAAGGCGTAACTCGTCTGCAAGTGCGTGTGGAAGGCCCCTTTGGTGAGATGCCCAATCTGCATTTCAAATATCACAGGGTATCTTGCCAGCAATGTGAAGATGCACCCTGCGTTAAGGTGTGCCCAACGGGTGCGGCCTATGTGGGTGAAGACGGCATTATCTCTATCCATATCGAGAAGTGTGTCGGCTGTATGTACTGTGTGGCAGCGTGCCCTTATAAAGTGCGCTTTATGAACCCAGAAACCAAGGCGGCGGATAAGTGTAACTTCTGTAAAGACAGTCGTTTAGCACGGGGCGAAGAGCCGGCGTGTGTGACTGTGTGTCCAACCGATGCCTTAGTGTTTGGTGATGCTAATGATCCGCAGAGTGAAGTGGCCATCATGCTCAACACTAAAATCACTTACCAAGATAAAACCCATTTGGGCACTAAACCTAGGGTATATCGCGTTCCTACCAAAAGAGGGGGGATTTGATTATGAACAATACTTGGGGCGACATGGCGCAATATGATCCTGTCACTTGGCACTGGGTCATCGCCGTTTACTTGTTTATGGCGGGGTTATCCGCGGGCAGTTTATTGATTGGCATTGGTTTACGCTGGGCGAATAAGGAACTCAGCGCGGGAGCTGAAAGCAGCATTCTTAAGGCGGCAGCCATTATTGGGCCTGTGGCAATTAGCTTAGGTTTAGCTTGCTTAGTGTTTGACTTAACCAAACCATTCCACTTTTGGCTGATCTTAATTCACTATAACTTCCAGTCTGTGATGGCAATCGGGGTGCTGGCGCTGCTGGCGTATTCTCCCTTAGCTTTTGCGTACGCCATTATTGTGCTGCGGGATGACTTACCAAAATGGGGTTTGGGTTTCCTAACACCTATCGCTAAGTTACTTATGCCATTTCGAAGGCTGATTGAAGTATTGTTGTTTGTCCTCGCCATTGGCGTAGGGGCTTACACTGGCTTCTTAATTTCGGCGATGAATGCCTATCCTATGCTCAACACTGCGGTGCTGCCTGCGCTGTTTTTAGTGTCAGGTCTATCGGCGGGCGCTGCGGCAAATGCGGTACTGGCGTTGCTGATGTTTAAGACTGACAGCCACGACAAAACTTTAGTGAAGATGCACGGTTTAGAATTGCCTGTGATGGCGATTGAAATCCTGTTCCTGTTCATGTTGTTCTGCGCCTTGTACTTCAAGGGTGGCGCGGCGGCAGCGGCCTTAGCATCGTTAACTTCTGGGCTATGGGCAAGCGTGTTCTGGATAGGTGTTGTCGGTATTGGCTTTGGTATTCCATTGCTGTTTATGCTGCTACCCACCGCGACTCGCCACACTAAGGGCGCGATGATCATGGTGGCTTGTGCGAGCTTAACGGGCGTACTCGCCTTAAGACACTTTATTGTGTACGCAGGGCAAAGCTATTTAAGCTGAGTGTAAGCTGGTTTTACATATTGATAGATAAAGAAAAAGCACTGGCAATGTCAGTGCTTTTTTATTGTTTGAATCTTGAGAAGGTTTGCCAGTACAAGCGGGACGCTTATTGGGGTAATAACTCGATAACCGACTTCACCGTTAGCACTAAGGCACTGATACTGCACAGGACTAACGTCGCCATCTTTGTCTTCTCTTTATCGACACGGCCTACTAATCGCCCTGCGACTAAGTAACCTAAAATCACTGAGGGGAGCAGCATCAACGACAGCCACAGATGTTTTAATTCTAATAAGCCAGTGATCGCTAAAATGATCAATGCAATCATGGAGCTAAAAATGAAGAAGGCCGACAGGGCAGCACGAAACTGCGAGGCATCTTTGCCTGCCAATAAAATCGCCATCGGCGGGCCACCAATCGCGGCGATATTGCCGAAGATCCCTGAAACCACGCCCGCACCGAAGAGGGTTTTCTTATTCACTGGCAGGCTGAATTTATACAGGCTGAGGATCACTGCGACAGTCACAATGGCGGCGATGGATAAACCGAGTATGGGTTGAGGCGCAAACAGCAATAAACTCGCGCCGATAAAACCGCCGGGCACGCGACCTAGGAGCGCATATTGCAAGCCATTGAATTCTAAGTGGCCGCGTTCACGCACTAAGGTCAGCAGGGCGATGGAGAAACCCATAGCAATAACAGGCGCAGGTACAAGTTGTGGATCGACGATATACAGCAAAGGACTGGCGACAACCGCAAGCCCAAACCCAATCAGACTTTGGGTTAAGGCGCCCAGAAACACGACCAGCGAGGCTAAGGCGAGTGTCTGTGGATCTATCATAGAAAACATAGGATTTCCTATATCCCAAACCAACTCAAGATGGTGAAATTTAAAGTTTGAAGTCGCTTGGGTATAAACAAAAAGGGATCGTTAACGATCCCTATTGATGAGCACTGTGATATGACTTTGAAAGCGACGAGTCGCTATTCCATGTCTTCCCACTCGATTCCCATTTGATCCATCAACAACTTGGCTTCGGCGGGAATGCTGTCTGGGTTATCTTTTGACAGATCTTCATCGTTGGGCAATGGCTGGCCAGTGTAGGCGTGCAAAAATGCCTCACACAACAGCTCGCTGTTGGTGGCGTGACGCAAATTATTGACCTGACGACGAGTACGTTCGTCCGTGAGGACCTTAAGCACTTTGAGCGGAATAGACACAGTAATTTTTTTTACTTGTTCATTCTTCTTGCCATGTTCAGCATAGGGGCTGATGTATTCCCCATTCCATTCAGTCATTGACTCACCTGTTATAACGCTAAATTCGGGGCAGATTTTAAACCCTTACAAAGAACAGTCAAATTATTGCTACTATTTCTTTGTGATTGCAAACAGATTTCTTTATGTTCAGACGTCTAAACGTCTTCACGCCTATTGACGATGGCGTTGGGCTTAGGTACATTTAGACGTCCAGACATCTCTATCAGTCTACCGAATTTAGGAGTCCCCCCATGGCAGAGCGTCAATTAGCCACACTGGCAGTGCGTCAGGGTATCGAAAGCGATACTCAATATGGCGCAGTTGTGCCACCGATTTATTTGTCGACTAATTACGCCTTCGATGGTCATAAAAATCCCCGCGAATTCGATTACAGTCGTTCAGGCAACCCAACGCGCTGCATTTTAGGCGAAGCATTAGCGCAATTAGAAAAGGGGGCGACTGGCATAGTGACATGTACTGGCATGGCGGCCATCACCTTAGTGACTACTTTGCTCGGCCCCGATGACCTATTGGTCGTGCCCCACGATTGTTACGGCGGTTCCTACCGTTTATTTACCAACTTGGCGAAGAAAGGCCAGTTTAAGCTCATTGTGGTCGACCAAACCGACAGCCAAGCGTTAGCCGGCGCCATTGCGCAGAATCCTAAGATGGTGTGGCTCGAAACCCCATCGAACCCGTTATTGCGTGTGGTGGATATCGAAGCCATTGCTAAGGCGAGCCATGGTGTCGGCGCGCTGGTGGTGGTCGATAACACTTTTTTATCGCCAATATTGCAACAACCCCTATTGTTAGGCGCGGATATCGTTATCCACTCCACCACTAAATATATCAATGGTCATAGCGATGTGGTCGGCGGCGCTGTGGTCGCCAAAGACGCGCAAATCGGCGAAAGCTTACATTGGTGGTCGAACACTCTAGGCTTAACGGGGTCGGCCTTCGACAGTTATCTGACCCTGCGCGGCCTACGTACCTTAGCGGTGCGTATTCGCGAGCATCAAACCAATGCCCAGCGTATTATTGAGGTATTAACGCAAAGCCCTGTGGTGAGCAAAGTCTATTATCCAGGTCTTGCGGATCACCCAGGTCACGCCATTGCGGCCAAGCAACAACAGGGCTTTGGCGCTATGCTGAGCTTTGAGCTCAAAGGCGGCGAGGCCGAAGTGGTGGCCTTTTTAGGTGCACTCAGCTTATTTAGTGTGGCGGAAAGTTTAGGTGGCGTCGAAAGTTTAGTGGCAGTGCCCGCCACTATGACCCACAGAGCCATGGAGCCGCAGGCGCGCTTCGAGGCTGGTATTAAGGACACCCTATTGCGTCTATCGGTGGGTATTGAAGATGCCGCCGATTTAGTTGCAGATATTCAAGCAGGATTAGCCGCCGTTGCGGCTTGTCAGTAGAGGAATAATAGATGGCACGTTGTCACTTACATAAATTTGGTGGCTCCAGTTTAGCGGATGCCGATTGTTATCGTCGAGTCGCCCATATCCTGTTAACCCACGGTCATAGTGATGACCTCGTGGTGGTCTCTGCGGCGGGTAAAAGCACGAATTTCCTGTATAAATTATTAGCGCTGCGTGATGCGGGTCAGCTATGGCAAGAAGAATTACAAGTGCTGATCAGTTACCAACAGGGGTTGATTGAGCAGTTGTTGTCGAATGAACAAGCCCGAGATCTGCGTGAGCGTTTGGCCACTGATAAAGCGCAACTCATCAGCTTGTTGTCTTTAGATGAGCGCAACGAATACCAAATCAACCATGTGGTGAGCTTTGGCGAACGTTGGTCGGCACGTTTAATGGCGGCGCTGCTGCGCGAATCTGGCGTGGCAGCAAGCCATGTGGATGCCTGTTCAATTTTAGTGGCCGATGAAGCCGCTGTGCCACAAATTCGGGTACAGGAATCCCGCGCTAAAGTACAAGCCCTATTAGCTGCGCATCCCAATGAACGCTTAGTGATCACAGGATTTATCTGCGCTAACGAGCGTGGCGATACCTTATTACTTGGTCGTAATGGTTCAGATTTTAGTGCCAGCCTGATTGCGAGTCTCGCCGATATCGAGCGCGTGACTATTTGGACCGATGTGGAAGGGGTGTTCAACGCCGATCCTAATAAAATCAACGATGCCAAGTTACTGAAAAGCATGTCACTTGCCGAAGCCGATCGCCTAGCGCGTTTAGGCTCGCCAGTATTACATTCGCGCACTCTGCAGCCTTTGTTTAATACCGAAGTGAGTTTAGCGGTACGCTCAAGTTATGCATCCCACACCGACTTTACCTTGATCGCGCCCCACAGTTCGTCGGCGAGCGCACCTGTGGTGACTAACCTCAATGCTGTGGTCCTGTTCGGCTTTAAACTCACGGGTGAGTTAACCCGTTTATTAGATCTATTGATCGCCGCAGGTTTAACGCCATTGGCCCATTGGACCTCTGCCCATCAAAGGGTTGAACTTGCCTATACCGCTGAGAATCAAAAACAAGTTCAAAGATTACTCGATGCCGAAGCATTAGGGATCAGCGATCAGCAGATCAACACAGATTTTGGTTTAGTCGCATTAGTAAGTGCCGACGCCGAACATTATCGCCGCAGCTTCGCGCGTTTACTGAGCCGCGATGCTAAACCTTTGTTTAGTGGCGATTTAAGTTTAGTAACTTTAGTGCCCCAGTCGCAGGTGAATCTGTTAACCCAAAAGGTGCACCGCCGCTGCGCGGGTCCGCGTAAACGCATTGGCGTCTTGCTGCTCGGTGTGGGTAATATCGGTGAGGCTTGGATCGATCTGTTTAAGTCGGTTTCACCATCACTGGACCATGAACTCGAAGCCAGTGTTGAGTTAGTCGGTTTAGTCAGTTCGAGTAAAGCCTTGATTAAATCCACCGGCATTAATCTTGCCGCGTGGCAAACAGAGTTTAATACTGAAGCAACGCCTTGGCAGTATGAACATTTATTCGAGCAATTAGAGCAAGTTAACTGCGATGAGCTGGTGGCCTTAGATATCAGTGCCAGCGCCAGTTTGACGCTGCAATATCCAGAGCTATTCGAGCGTGGTATCCATGTGGTGAGCGCGAATAAACTCGCTGGCTCGGGTCCACTGCCTTTCTATCGAGAGTTAAAGCAGCAACTGGGTAATCGTCGCTTATTTTGGCGCTATAACGCCAGCTGTGGCGCAGGTTTACCCATCCAACATGCGCTAAATGATCTGCGTAACAGCGGTGATAGCGTTGAAGCGGTGGGCGGGATTTTCTCCGGCACCTTGTGTTGGTTGTTTGAGAAATACGATACTAGTAAGCCATTTTCAGAATTAGTGATTGAAGCCAGAGGCTTAGGTATTACTGAACCCGATCCCCGCGACGATCTCTCCGGCCGTGATATGCAGCGTAAACTGCTTATCTTAGCCCGTGAGATTGGCCTTGAAATCGAGCTTGAAGATATTGAGCTGCGCTCACTCGTACCAGCCGCTTTGGCGGATATTCCCTTAGATCAATTTCTCACCCGCATTGCTGAGTTAGATGCCGATCTGCTGCAACAATATGGTGCGGCGGCGGAGCAAAATAAGGTGCTCAGATATGTGGCATCCTTAGACAACAGCGGTCCAGAGCTTAAGGCCGAAGTGGGTTTGCAGTGGATTGATACCCATCACCCTTACGCTAACTTAACCCCTGGTGATAATGTGTTTGTGATCCGCAGTGTCTTCTACCAAGGTAATCCGCTGATCATCCGTGGACCGGGCGCAGGACGCGAAGTGACAGCGGCGGCGGTGCAGTCGGATCTGACCCAGATCTGTCGCGATCTGCTGCAGGAATAATGCGGTATCAAGCTTCTTAAAGGACTCATTCGAGTCCTTTTTTATTGGCTAGAATAAATCTATTGAATTAACCGAGATTAAATGCGGTTTATGGGTATTTTTGGGCTTGACTTACATCTCAGTTTCTCTAGTATATGGACATATAGACGTCCAAACGTCCATTTGAACTAATTCATACTAGCAAAGAGTAGCGCCAAGGGCGGTTGAGGAAATACACATGGCTTTTCATCACGCACAACATTCACAATCGCTGAATCAGAGCTTGTCTGAGCTTAATGGCGATATTAATGTTTCTTTTGAGTTTTTCCCGCCATCGACCCCCGAAATGGAACAGATACTGTGGAACTCTATCCGTCGTTTAGAGCCGCTGAATCCTAAGTTTGTGTCTGTGACTTACGGTGCTAACTCAGGTGTTCGCGACCGCACCCATGGCGTGATTGAACGTATCCAACAGGAAACCGACCTCGTTGCCGCACCGCACTTAACCTTAGTGGATGCCAGCGATGAAGAGTTATTAGAACTGGCCAAACATTACTGGAAATCGGGCATTCGTGACATAGTGGCACTGCGGGGTGATTTACCTGCGGGCAGCCCAAAGCCAACCCGTTTTGCGGTCGATTTAGTGCGTTTACTGCGCTCTGTGGCTGACTTTGATATTTCCGTTGCGGCCTATCCAGAAGTGCATCCCGATGCGAGTAATGCACAGGCGGATTTGATCAACCTTAAGCGTAAGATTGATGCGGGCGCTAGCCGTGCCATTACCCAATTTTTCTTCGATGTGGAATCTTACCTGCGTTTTCGTGATCGCTGCGTTGCCGCCGGTATCGACGTTGAAATTGTGCCGGGCATTTTACCTGTGACTAACTTTACCCAGCTAAAACGTTTCGCGGGCATGACCAATGTGTCGTTACCGAATTGGTTACATAAGCAATTCGACGGCCTAGAAAACGATGCGGGTACACGCCAATTGGTGGGGGCAAACGTGGCCATCGACATGGTGAAAGTGCTGTCCCGCGAAGGCGTGAAGGATTTCCATTTCTATACCTTAAATCGCGCCGAATTGACCTACGCGATTTGCCACACTTTAGGCGTGCGTCCTAAATAAAACCTTATAAAATAAGCTAATAAAAACGCCGCAGATAATGCGGCGTTTTGCTTTGTGTCAGTGGTGTATGTATTAGATCCTAAACTGTGCCAGTAGCAGTTGAAGGCGAGCCGCAAGCTGGGCAAGTTCGTCACCCGCCCGCGCAGTGTGCACCGCACTATTGGTTGTCGTCGTGGCAATATCGTTGATGTTATTGATGTTCTTGTTAATTTCTGCGGAAACAGCACATTGCTCATTTGCCGCGCTGGCGATCTGGATGTTCATCTGGCTAATGGTCGAAACCGCTTGGGTGATGGCCACGAGTTCTTCACCCGCTTGATTAACTTGGGCAACACAGCTTTGAGTAGTGCGTGAACTGGTTTCCATCGCCGAAACGGTAGATTTGGCTTTAAGCTGTAGCGCTTCAATCATTTTTTGAATTTCTGTGGTTGAAGCTTGAGTGCGAGTCGCAAGGGTGCGAACTTCATCGGCTACGACGGCGAATCCTCGTCCTTGCTCTCCGGCTCTGGCGGCCTCAATCGCGGCATTAAGCGCCAGCAAGTTGGTCTGTTCGGTAATATTGCGGATCACAACTAATACAGAATCAATTTCGGCAGTATTACGTTCGAGTTCATTAATGGCATTGGCGGCAGCGGCGATTTCTTCCGCTAATACAGCAATCGTCGCGACGACTTTTTGCACTACGAGTTTGCCTTGTTCGGTTGACTCATTGGCGTGATTGGCGGCATCGGCCGCATCGGTCGCATTGTGGGCAACCTCTTGAACAGTGGCGGCCATTTCATTCATTGCGGTGGCGACCTGTTCGGTTTCAAGATTCTGACGATTGGCCATCGATTGAGTTTCGTGGGTAATGCCCGACATCTCTTCCGCTGAGGTTGCGAGTAAACTCGTTGCATCAGACACTTGAGTTACTGTGTGGTGGATTTTCTCCACAAAACGGTTAAATGCCTGCGCTAACTCGGCGATTTCATCCTTACTCGTTATGGTAATTCGACGGGTTAAATCGCCTTCGCCTTCGGCGATGTCATTCATGGCTTGGGTTGTTTCTGCTATCGGGCGGGTAATGCCTTTAGCAATAAACCAAGCAATGGCAGTGCCGATTAACATTGCAGCGAAACCGATGAGAATCAACTTGAGGCGAATATCCGCCATAACTTGCTCTGAATGGCTTCTGTCCATCGCAATATCCAGTACCCCAAAGACTTGTCCCGAGTAATCTTTTATAGCGTGGCGATACAAAGCGAAGGTTTTGCCCTCTAAGCTAATAGTGCGAATCACTTCATTGCCTTGCATCACGCTATTGAGCTCATTTATGGCCTGAATATCGGGCGTGAACGTGGCGCCAAATGCTTTAAAATCCGCGCCATTGGGCAACAATAGTGCGATTTCAGCTTGATAAGCATCTTTAAAACTGTCGAAGAAAGGTTGT
Organism: Shewanella sp. SM87; assembly: GCF_025653705.1. Lineage (NCBI taxonomy): Bacteria > Pseudomonadati > Pseudomonadota > Gammaproteobacteria > Alteromonadales > Shewanellaceae > Shewanella > Shewanella sp. SM87. The sequence continues at coordinate 6,259 of NZ_JAKKSC010000047.1, read as the reverse complement.
CCAAATGACATACCAAATTCCACTGAGCCTGTGTGTTGGCCTTGATAACCCATGGGCACTAAACCGCGAATCCCTAAACCTTCAACACCATATTCCAAACCGTTTAAGGGCTGTTTTGTGGTGTTGGTTTCCACAATGGTTTTACGAATGGCAGTGAGATCATCACCGAATTTTTCGGGGCGATGTAATCGTAAAAAAGAGGTTGCTGGTGGCGTATGAAACTGAAATTGTTGTACGTCGAAATCTTGCTTAAGCTTGGCAAACAGCGGCAGAGTACGGTCTTTTAGTGCGGGGCGATCCCGTTCGGCGAAGTTACTTTGGATTTCTGGCGTTAGTGAAACTATCGTTGCCATGGCCTGTGCGAGTTTACCGGATGAGGCTATGTTGGCTACCGCAGTTTCGTACAGTTTATGCAGTTCTCTTTGCTCTGATTCTTTCACCTGACTGCTGAATTCCGACAGGACTAGCAGCATGATAAAGCTCATCATGGCCAACAGTAATAGACATATCCCAACCACAATCCTCGTACTAATTTTTAAATTCACCAAAGCCAACCTCCCAGTTCACTTCATCAGTCTGATTTATCTTTTTAATATTATAGAGATACGGCTGATTATATTTGAGATAGCGCCAGCCTTTTGGATTATTTGTTTCCCAATGCGACATTTTTGCGCCATAGGACACAGAAAATTTTTTATATGAGCACATTTACTTAGCCTGCTAACTAAGTATAATGCTTAGCACGCTAACTAAGTGGGTGAGCAAGATGCAAAAAGAATTAGAGCGACTAAAAGAGTTATCACTGGCGGAGCATTTAGGCCGTCTGCATCGATTGTGGCGTACCGTGGCCGATGTTGAGCTGGCACCTTTAGGATTAACTCATCCCCGTTGGACTGCCCTTTGGAAACTGCTGCGTTTAGGCGACAGTGTTAGCCAAAAAGTGTTGGCCGATGCCTTAGAAATTGAATTGGCTTCGCTAATGCGTACCTTAGGGCAATTAGAAGAGCAAGGTTTAGTCGAGCGTCATTGTTGTGACAAAGATAAGCGGGCAAGGATTGTGAGTCTGACGCCAGCGGGATTAGATGTTTTAAAGCAAATGGAAGCGCGGATTATTCAAGTGCGCCGTGAGTTATTAGGCGGGATCAGTGCCGAAGAGTTGAGCGAATTTGAACGCATTATTAGCCTGATCAGCGACAACGCAAGCGCCAAATTAACCAAGGTTACAGACACCCTTTTGTGAGAAAGAAGATGACACCGGATCAACAGTTTGCCCGTTTAGTAAAATTTGCCATGTTTGGCTTTGTGATGGTTTTTGGCTATTTCATGCTGGCCGACACTATGATGCCATTGACGCCTCAAGCCATGGCGACCCGTGTAGTGACGAAAGTGACACCGCAGATCAGCGGTAAAATCCAGACCATAGCTGTAACCAATAACCAAGCGGTTGCCAAGGGTGATTTGTTGTTTCAAGTCGATCCCGCGCCCTATGAGTTAGCGGTATCGCAAGCTAAATTGGCCTTAGAGCAAGCCCGTCAAGATAATGCTGAGTTAGATGCTTCGCTACTGGCCGCTAAGGCCGAGGTCAATGCCAATAAAACCACCTCACAACAAAAACGCAGCGAGGCTAAACGTCTCGATTCCCTGTATGCCACCCATGGCGTATCGCAGCAGCAAAAGGAGCTAGCCGATAGCGATGCCGCAGCTGCTGAAGCCAATTTGCTTGCCGCCAATGCGCGTTTAGAAAAACTCAAAGTGAGTCGTGGCAGTTATGGCGAAGAGAATCTTAAAGTGCGTCAGGCGCAAAACCATTTAGCTCAAGCCGAGCTTAATCTGTCTTATACCCAAATACGTGCCGATCAAGATGGGATAGTGACTAACCTGCAGTTAGAAGTAGGTAGTTTTGCGACCGTGGGGCAACCTCTGTTAGCCGTGGTATCGGATAAAGTGGATATTATTGCTGATTTTCGTGAAAAGAGTCTGCGTGGCGTCAATGCTTCTTCGACCGCTTTGATTGCGTTCGATGGCGAACCTGGGCGTTTATATCGGGCGACGGTGAGCAGTGTCGATGCGGGCGTGAGTGCAGGGCAATTCGATGCCAATGGCCGTTTAGCCGCGCCGCAGGAATCGGACCGTTGGGTACGTGATGCCCAAAGATTGAGATTACATCTAGTGTTAGATGGTATGGCAATGAACAGCTTACCTGCGGGGGGGCGCGCGACCGTGCAACTGCTGCCCGAGAATAGCCTGTTCAGCTTGCTCGCTAAGGTGCAGATTAAAGCAATCAGCCTGCTGCACTATATTTACTAGCCTATTTACTAGAATGTTTACTAGCGTATTTACCAGCATATTTATCGGCATATCCATTAGTACTTATCTGTGTTGACGAGCACGAGTGACTCGCGGTGGTTTGTATTTGCCGCGAGTCGCTTGAGTGAACGCTTCAAAGCAACATAAGTGTGAACGCAGCATAAGCCAGCTAAACATCCTCATTTAATGTATTGATAGAACAAGGCGACGAGCATGTTACTACGCCATAGCCCATTGACGGCCAACGATTTACGCCAGTGTTTACGGATTGCGACTGGCGCGACCTTAGGTTTTACCCTGTGTAAAATTTTTGGTTGGAGCAATGGAGTCTTCTTCACTGTGACACCTATGCTACTACTCGGATTAGTGCCAGTGATGAATGGCCATGCTATGCGCCAATTATTGGCTTCATCTGCCATGGCTGGGTTAGAGGTTGGGTTACTCGGCGGTTTCTTTGGCAGCCATCCCGGCATGATGACTCCCATCGTTTTCCTATTATTTTTATACCGCTTTGCGGCCATGTCCCGCGGCAGTTTGTTTCTCTTTGGTGCCAACGGTGTGCTGAGTCTCAGTATCATGCTGCACTTTGCCAGCTATCCAGGGGTTGACTTAAACGACTTAGTTTTCAGTAACTTTTGGGCGACAGCACTTTCAGTTGTTATCGCCTACGCTATGACGGCACTCTGGCCCGATGTTGAACCAAGAGCGGCTTACAAACCTGGGCCTAAGGCGCCGCATCGAATGCGCCACGAAGCCTTGCTCGGCGCGACCATAGCGACGGCATCGTTTCTGGTGTTCCAAATATTTGATCTGCGGGATTCGATGTCGGCTCAAGCGACCACTCTTTTGCTATTGTTTCCCATGCATTGGAATGGTGCACTCGACTATGCCCGTAAGCGCGCCATAGGCACCCTGTTGGGTGTGTCGTTTGGGATACTTGTGCAGTTGCTGCTCTATGATTGGTCTGGGTTATTGATGTTAGTTGTCCCCTTGTTGTGGATTGGACTGATGATTTTTAGCCAAGCCCATGTGCGCGAGGCGAATGGCTCTGGCGTGGGTTTTGGTGCTATGACCACGTTAGGGATTTTGTTTGGGCAGTATTTGACCCCAGGTAACGACTTAATCTTCAGTGCCTTATACCGAGTGAGCAGTATTTTAATCGCTATCGTTGGCACGTTACTTTTATGCTATTTGATACATAAGTTATTGAATCGTTTCGAATCGACGCGATTTGGTTATTGAGCAGGCCATTAAGTCTTGAAGGCTTGCAGCTTAACCTTGTACAGAGTAAGGTAAATTTATCCCGTTTGAATTGAACAATAAGTGACTCTTAATGAATGTTAAGTCTCATTTATTGGCTGTTTTAAAAATGAGCGGCGGATTTTAAAATGGGTTTAGTGTGTGAGCACAAACATAAATAACAATAACCCCTATGCTTTAGAGCTTAATTCTCTTCAAGGATAGAACATGAAGATTAAAACATTAGTCATAGGCTTAACGCTATGTAGCGGCTATGCCGCTGCCGCCGAGCCTTCTGACAAACAATCGATGAACGTTATTCCACAAGCTGCACAGTTATGTGTGTCTTGCCATGGGGCAGCGGGTGAGGGTATTGAACCACTTGGCCCTCGATTAGCGGGATTATCTAAAGAATATATCTCGACACAATTGCAGCATTTCCAAGCGGGCGTTCGCCAAAACGCGACCATGATGCCGATGGCAATGACGCTCCAAGGTGACGGTATTGAGCAAGTGTCGAGCTATTTTTCAGCTAAGCCTGCCAATGACGTCAAGCCTGTTATCCGCGGTGAACAAGTTGTTTTTAATGACGACACCGCCCGTTTAGCCTATCAAGGTGATTGGTCCCGTGGTTTACCAGCCTGCGTGACCTGCCATGGTCCTTCTGCATTAGGTGGCGGCTTATTTCCTCGCTTAGCAGGTCAACAGGCGAGTTATATCAAAACGCAATTATTGGCATGGCAGTCGGGAACACGTAAAGGTGACGTCGATGGCATGATGGGGAGCGTCGCGAATAAGCTCACCGTCGCCGAGATTGATGCGTTAGCCAACTATTTTGCGAATTTAAAATAAGGAGCCGGCCATGAAATATTCCGCAATGTTATTACTGGCCGCGATGGGGTCGTTAACCGTTCAGGCGCAAGCTGAAACTGAGCCAGTACAAGAACGCCCAGATAAGCAAGCTCCGCTGCCTTCTTTCCCTAAGGTAGCAGATCAAACCTATCTTACCCCTAGACCTTTGAGTGCGATTCCCGAAGGCGCCTTTGGTGATAAAGTGCGTTTAGGTTATCAACTGTTTGTGAATACCCAACAGCTGCGTAATAAGTATGTGGGTAATGAGCTTAACTGTACCAATTGCCATATGGATGCAGGCCGTAAAGCCAATGCATCACCCCTTTGGGGCGCGTATTTTGCTTATCCGGCGTATCGTAAAAAAGACAATAAAGTCAGTAGCTTTGAAGAACGCATCCAAGGTTGTTTTAACTATTCGATGAATGGTAAAGCCCCCGCATCAGGTAGCCCTGAGTTAGTGGCGCTTTCTGCCTACGCCTATTGGTTAGGCATGGGCGGCTTGATGGATGAGGCTAATATCAGTGGCCCTGTTCCTGAGATCAGTGATGCTGAGTTAGTCAAAGGTGCCAAGCGGGATGACTTCCCACTACCAGAGGCATTAGCTAAGGCGATGACAGTTGAGCAACGTGCTAACTTGCCGGGGCGAGCTTATCCTGAGATCCCAAAACCCGAACAAGCCTATTCACCTGAACGAGGTAAAGCCGTGTATGTCGCCCATTGCCAAACTTGTCATGGTGTTGATGGGCAAGGTCAAGCCATTGCGGGGGTGTATGCACTGCCGCCGCTGTGGGGACCTCAAAGTTATAACTGGGGAGCGGGAATGCACAGGGTCAATACTGCCGCATTTTTCATTTATGAAAACATGCCCTTTGGTAAGAGTATGCAGCTAACTAACCAGCAGGCTTGGGACGTTGCCGCTTATATCAACTCCCACGAGCGTCCACAGGACCCACGTAACAAAGGCGATGTGAAGCAAGCGCAGGAGAAATACCACAATGACAGCGATTACTATGGTCTCACGGTCGATGGCAAAGTGTTAGGCACTGAGTCCTATCCAATTTTCCCTAAAAAGTCTTAGTTGAGTCGCTGAGATTAAGTGCTAGTGTGATGTTATAAAGCGAGTGAATAAGTTAGACAGAAAAGCCAGCAAGCATTTAGCTTTGCTGGCTTTTTTATTGGTCAATTGTACTGAGTAATCTGTGATTTCAGTTGTTGGGCTCATCGCATTTGCAGGTATCAATGTATAGGTGAGTCATGGCATTCACTCACCGACTCGCAGCCAGTCCATCCTTGGATGCTCGACCGCCCCGTCCATGGGGCGGACGGTCGCCTCGCAAATCACCATGACTCGCCTTTCGAGCATTTGCGTAACCTGTTGGTTTAAAATACAGAGAATTTAGCCATGGGTGGCTCAGTAAACTATCTTGATTGAGCAAAACATATCAAGGGAGTCGAACCCTCTAAAGTACCGTATTAGCGCCTTTTCAGTGGCTTTCAGAGGGTCTGTGAGGGTCTATAAGAACCTGTTTGGATCCCAAAAAGTTCCCAAAGAGATCCCACTCGGGATCTTCTGAACACTCAGAAAAAAATTTTAAATTCGCACAGATGTTTTGCACAAAACTGAACTATTGAATCCCCAAATACGACAATTTATCACACCATGTTTCTAGTTATTCAGGACATACTTTCCTGCAAAGCGAGAAACCACGATGATGCAATCGACTGCGTTTGAACAACAAGCCCACAATCTGCTGATGGTCTTCGAATTGATGACCTATGTAATTAAAAAAGAGATGCCTGATAGCAACACCTTTTCTTACGAGGACAACGTTGAGCAAGAAATACTCCTGCACATGCTTAA
>NZ_JAKKSC010000046.1:0-24934 GCF_025653705.1 Shewanella sp. SM87 | reverse complement strand
CCTAGGTTCATCCAATCGCGGAAGGCCCGAAGGTCCCCTCCTTTCCCCCGTAGGGCGTATGCGGTATTAGCAGTCGTTTCCAACTGTTATCCCCCTCGACTGGGCAGATCCCTAGGCATTACTCACCCGTCCGCCGCTCGCCACCTCAGRAGTAAACTCCCTTGTGCTGCCGCTCGACTTGCATGTGTTAGGCCTGCCGCCAGCGTTCAATCTGAGCCATGATCAAACTCTTCAATTAAAGTTTTGTTGCTTCCGTCTTACGACTTCAGCGGCTCAATGAATTCTGATTTTTTGTTTCTAGCTAAAGAAACAAACTGTACATATTACTATGAACACTCATTGTTACATTGATTTAAATTTTTGACTGCCAACCCGAAGGCTAAGCAGTTTCGATTAACTCAACACCTGTGAGTGTCCACACAGATTTCTTGTTTTATCTTGTTAAAGAGCGTTGACCACATACCGTTGCCGGCGGGTCGTGCTGATGCTTCATCAGCTCAGGGTCGTGCATTTTACGCATTTCCCGTTTCGCGTCAAGGAGTATTTTTCAACTTCTTGCTGCGGTTGAATTAAGTGCTTAAAAGCTACTCAATTTAACCTAACTCGTCAGCCTGCTTAACGCTGTCTGCCGTGTCAGTGGATGCGCATTATAGGCAGCAGAAGATTTTGTGCAAGGGCTTTTTAAATGAAAAAAGATCGCATGGCGATCTTTTAAACAATGGCGATTATTTTACATGCAAAGTGCCCATTAATTGGGCTTTTTGCTGCCTTTATCGATAAAACCTTGGATTAGCGAGACGGCTTTTACGTCATCCCAATCAACATAGGATCGAACAAAGGCAATTAATTGACCCTGTTGATCAAGAATAAAGGTCGCAGGAATCGTGTCGAGCGGAAAAACGTTTCCAAGACTTTGTGGTTGATCATAGTAAGAGTTGAAATTCGCCATACCCAATGAACTTAAGAACGGCTGAACCTGCTGCTTACCTTCTGCATCAATAGAGATAGGCAGCACGACAAAATCTTCAGTCTTGAACTTAGTTGCTAACCTTTCGATTGCAGGCAACTCTCTGACGCATGGCGGACACCAAGTCGCCCACATGTTAACCATAATGATCTTGCCTTTAAAGTGGCTGAAGTCGATAGCTTTACCATCGACATCATTAAAGGCAACAGGCTCAATAGGAAAAGTCTTTGGCAGTACATTGATCAAATCAACCGTTGATTCCATCGGTTTAGCCGTTTGCTGCATACCAGGGTACGCATGCGCGACCCCAGCAACAAATACCGAAAGAATGGATGACAACATAAATGCCGTTATGACTTTATGCTTCATTTTGTATTGCGCTTTAGCAAGGTATCTAACTCGCGCTGATCTTCTGCGCTAATTTCGTTCGGCACATTACCGCCAATACGTTGCTTACGAATGAAGATGAATCCAATCACTAGACCCAGAAGTAATAAACCAATAGGACCTAACCAAAGAATGTAGGTCTTGGTTTCCATCTTAGGTTTATAGAGAACAAACTCACCGTAACGACTAGTCATAAACTCGATGATCTCATCATCCCCTTTTCCTTCGTCAACCATCTTGAATACCTCAAGACGCAGATCTCGAGCAACGGGTGAATTGGAGTCGATCAAATTTTGGTTTTGACACTGTGGACAACGTAGTTCATGTGCCAAAGACAAACCGCGCTTTTGATTTTCAGGTGACTTGAATTCGTAAGTATCAACTGGTGTTGCCATGACGGCGGTCGTCATGCTGAACATCAGCACTAGACCACCTATGATTTTTATCAGCGTTCTCATGCTGCGCCATCCTTCGCTGCTTCAGCTTGTAATTGTTGGATCATAGGGTAAAGGGTTTCACTCCATACGCGTTGGTCTATTGGACCTGCATAACGGAAACGGATAATACCGTTGTGATCAACAATAAAACTCTCTGGAGCACCATAAACGCCAAGATCTAATCCTAAACGCCCATCTTTATCATAAATATTAACGTTGTAGGGGTCGCCCTGACGTTTTAACTCTTCTAACGCAGGAACACGCTCATCACGATAGTTGATCCCGTAAATTGGCAGAAGATTTTTACGTTTTAGCATCACTAAGAAAGGATGCTCATATTTACAAGATGGACACCACGTCGCCCATACGTTAAGTAATGATACCTTACCTTTTAATTGCTCATTCGTTATTATCTCAGCCGGTGTTTCTAGGCGTTCCAGTTGGAAAGCCGGAATAGGCTTCCCTTCCAGTGCTGAATCCAATTGCTGCGGATTCAGAAATAACCCTTTATATAGAAACACCCCCATGGCGAGAAATATGACCAATGGGATAAACAGAACCAACTTCTTCATACATTCCCCAATTATTGAGCCGTTGCCAATTTTGCCTTTTCGGCCAAAGGCGCGACGGCTGCAGTGACTTTCGCACGGTAACGTTTATCCGATGCAGCGAAGAATCCACCTATCATCATGAAAATTGCCCCAAACCATAACCAACGCACGAACGGCTTATAGTTTAAACGAACCGCAAATTCAGTGCTGGTAATAGGATCGCCCATAGTCACGTACAAGTCACGGAATAGACCCCAGTCAATACCGGCTTCTGTCATATCCATAGTTCGCACATTATATTGACGACGATCGGGTTTTAGTAATGTCAGTAGCTCATCGCCCTTGTAGATCTCTATCTGTCCCTGCTGTGCAGTGTAGTTAGGACCCACGACGTTTTTGGTCTCGAGATACTTAAAAGTATAACCGGCGAGCTCTTGGCTTACACCAGGTCCCATACGAACACTTTTCTCAATCGAGTAATTTGACACCATAGTGGCACCAATCACAGAAACGGCAATACCGAGATGCGCGAAGATCATACCAAGCTGACTACGGCCCATGCGACTGATGCTGATATCACCTTCTTTCGACTTGACCATGTTATAGGCCGCTCTTGCGGTAGCCAGAATAATCCAAGCCGCGGCTGCAATACCAAAGGTAACCCAAATATTGAATACACCATCGACGATAAAAGGCGTCACAATACCGATAACAGCAGCAATCATTGCTGGGATCAATAGCTGACGCTTAAGCTCGCCCGCTTTCGATTTTTTCCAACGAATAATTGGACCAATACCCATAAAGCCAAATAGCACTAATACGATAGGCACGAACACCGCATTAAAGTATGGGGGTCCAACAGAGATTTTACCCATGCCAAGCGCGTCGATGAGCAATGGATATAATGTACCCAATAGTACTGTACCTGCGGCAACTGTCAGTAGCACGTTACACACTAAGAGCATAGTTTCTTTAGACTTAAGCTCGAAACGGGCAGGACTACTCATTTCACTGGCACGTAAAGCAAACAGTGTTAATGAACCGCCAACAGCTAAACCAAGTAACAACAGGATGAACATACCGCGGCTTGGATCGGCTGCGAATGAATGCACTGAGGTTAATACACCAGAGCGAACAATAAAGGTACCAAGCAAACTTAAAGAGAAAGCGAAAATAGACAGTAATACAGTCCAGTTACGGAAGGCGCCGCGTTTCTCAGTCACAATCAAAGAGTGAACAAGCGCAGTACCCACTAACCAAGGCATAAAAGAGGCGTTCTCAACAGGATCCCAGAACCACCAACCGCCCCAGCCTAATTCATAATAAGCCCACCAAGATCCTAGTGCGATACCGCCCGTAAGGAAGGTCCAAGCAGCCAATGTCCATGGACGAGTCCAACGAGCCCATGCAGAATCGAGACGGCCGCTCATCAGCGCAGCAATCGCAAATGCAAAGCTTACAGAGAAGCCCACATAACCTAAGTACAACATAGGAGGATGGAAGATTAATCCCACGTCCTGCAGCATTGGATTTAAGTCACGACCTTCGGCTGGGATCGGGAATAAACGTTCAAATGGGCTAGATGTGAGTAGCATAAACAAACTAAAGCCAATCACAATAAGAGCCAATACTGCCAGCACACGGGCAGTAAACACTTCTTCTAAACCTTTGCTAAACAAGGCAACCGCAGCCGCCCAAGTTGATAAAGCAAACACCCAAAATAACAGTGACCCTTCATGACCGCCCCATACGGCCGAGATCTTAAAGAAGATAGGTAACTGAGAATTTGAATGATGTGCCACATAGGCGACCGAGAAATCATCGACGGCAAAACTATAAGCCAGCACGACAACAGATAAGGTAATAAAAAAGAACATTCCGTACGTTAATGGCCAAGCGTACCTAACAAGGTATTGGTCTTTTCTGGCAACACCTATTAGGGGGACGCTGATTAATAAGAAGGCAAAAGCCACCCCTATTATCAACGCAAAGTGTCCAAGTTCTGGGATCATGGGTTTTCCTCAGTCTTCAATAATATGTTGATTTAGAAAGACTCTATCTCAACGCACAACATGCTATTCACGCAAATGCACGAAATTTTGCTCATTTTAGTATTTGCTATTGTTCCTGTCTGCCTCTTTCGTACAAAACTGGGTTACTTGTCTCATTCTCAATTTTAGAGGTCGATGAAAGTCACGGAAGAGGCTCAGTTCTGCATGTGACCGACAAATGACACTTAAGTTTCATACAAAATTTACAAGAAGAATCAATTTGTGAACCAGTGCCCAACTATAAGCTTTCAGCACTGGGATTACCTTATATTACTGTTCAATGAACAATCTTTACGTATAATCTTGCTTCCAAGCCTAGCGGTTACTCCGCTTTCTGCAAACTAAAGTGAATATAGAAACAATGACGACATTTTGGATTTTTATTGCGCTTGTTATGTTAGTCGGCCTGATGCTGATTTGGATCCCGCACTTCAGACAGCAAAAATTGCTGAAAACGGAAGAAGCTGGAGTTCGTAAACAAACGAACCTTGAATTGTTCAATGAGCGCTTAGGCGTTCTTGAAAAAGAATTAAGTGAAGAGCTACTCGATCAAGCCGAATTTGATGCATTGAAGAAAGAACTGGAAATCAGTCTACTCCAAGACATCAAACAAGCGAACGACGATTCACTGGTCAACCAAATAAAGCCAAAGACGATTCTGTGGCCGTCGATCATGTCAGTTTGTTTGATTGTTATCTCAGGCTATCTCTATCAACACTTAGGTGCCTTCGAGAATATTGATAGTGCTCAACAACCTGCAAATCCACATGCAGGAATGGATACGGCTCAAATCATGATGCAACGCGTGCAGATGATGGAAGCTCAAGTTAAAGCCGAGCCAGAAAACAGCCAACTGTGGTTTAGCTTAGGTCATGCTTATGTATCGGCAAACCAATACGATAAAGCGATTGCGGCTTTCGATAAAGTAATCGAATTAGTCGGAAAGCATGCAGAATTGCTCGGTCCAAAAGCAACGGCGATGTATTACAAAGCGGGTCAACAAATGACACCGCAAATCCAAGCTCTTATCAATGAGTCTTTAGCAATGGATGCCCAAGATCCTTCAACGCTACTGCTCGTGGGTATGGATGCTTTCTTTACTGCTGACTACAAGAAAGCCATCACCTCTTGGCAAACGATTTTAGATAGCGGTCGTGCCGACGTTGATCGTGCTGCTCTTATGAATGCAATCGAAACCGCTAACTTACGCATGCAGTCGGAAACCGCTGGCATGCCAAATGATGATGCACATAAGCAAGTCAAAGCGAGTGCTAAATCGGTCAATGTCACTATATCTATCTCTGCAGAACTTGCGGCTAAAGCCAGTCCAGAAGACACCATTTTCATCTTTGCCCGTGCAACTGAAGGACCTAAAGTCCCATTAGCCGCAACCAAAGTCAGTGCTAGGTCTTTCCCGATTACAGTGACATTAGATGACAGCAGCGGTATGGGTGGTGATGTGAAGTTAAGCGATGCAGCCAATGTGGAAGTGATTGCTGTACTGTCTAAACAAGGTAATATCAAACCGCAAACGGGTGATATTCAAGGCAAGATCAGTAAAGTCGCCGTAGGCGATACAGCGAACCTAGTACTTGATACCCAAGTGCAATAAATCGCAGTTAATTGCAGATATAAAAAAACCGGCTTTCGCCGGTTTTTTTATATCTGAAGAATTACTTAGCTGTAGACATAAATTTGATAGCAGCTTTGTAATCATCATCAGTACAATCAGTACACATACCACCTGGTGGCATAGCATTCAGACCGGTTTTCACACTCTTCACTAAAGCGTCAACACCCTTAGCTAAGCGTGGTTCCCATTCTGCAGCGTTGTGTACTTTTGGAGCACCAGCAACACCCATACTGTGGCATACGGTACATGCCTTATTATAAATAGCCTCAGCATCTTGAGCTGAAGCGTTAACTGACATAGTCAAAGCAGCGACAGCAGTCATTGCTAACAGTTTTTTCATGTTCAATGTTCCTAATGCAAATACGTACAAAGCTCGGCGCCGCCCTTACTTAGGCAGACTCATTATAGCCGACTAAGATTACTACAAACTTCAAGAAATCTCATCTTTTTGTGATTAGAATCTCAACACAAAATGAATCAGGCGACAAGGATGACAAATTCGTTAATATATTAGCAAGTCGTAAAAAAGTTCGATAAATATTGCGGTTATTGGAACCACATCATATTGCTGACATCTAGTGCAAACCAAGAGTAAACCCCCAATAACGTTTGTGTTAGAATGACTTGTGTTTCCTTCCGGCTTGAGATAGAGGGTTCAGTGACAAATATAACTAAAGAAACCACATTAGTGTCAGCCAGCAAGCTGACCTGTATCCGCGAAGAACGCATCCTCTTTGATGAGTTAAGTTTTGATATAAATGCCGGTGACATTGTTCAGATTGAAGGCCCTAACGGCGCAGGCAAGACCAGTTTATTACGCATATTGGCGGGCCTTTCTCGCCCCTATGCCGGACAAACTTTTTACATTAATGAAGACATAAACCGTTGCCGCGATGAATACAATGAAGACCTCTTGTATTTAGGCCATTTAGCTGGCGTGAAATGCGAGCTGACTGCCGAAGAAAACCTTAATTTCAATTTAAGAATCAGTGGTTATGATGACTTTGATACGTCAGAGATTTTAGCAAAAGTCAATTTAACGGGCTTTGAAGAAGCTCTCGCGGGGCATTTATCCGCAGGCCAGCATCGCAGAACAGCGCTATCAAGATTGTGGCATAGCAACTGTAAAATTTGGATCCTTGACGAACCTTTTACTGCAATCGATAAAAAAGGTGTCGAAGAACTGGAGCAGTTATTTATTCAGCATGCGGATAATGGTGGCTGTGTGATCCTCACAACTCACCAAGATATGGGCATTATCACAGATGATAGGCTTCGTAAAATTCGTCTAGATTATCGCTTCATATAAGGTCAGGCTCAATGAAAAGAGGCATCAGTTTTACCCAAGCATTTTTCACCTTGCTGCAGCGAGATCTTAAAATTGCTATTCGCCACCGCGGCGACATTTTTAACCCACTACTATTTTTTATTATGGTTGTTACCTTGTTTCCGCTGGGGATTGGACCAGAACCGCAAATGTTAGCACGTGTGGCACCAGGGATAATTTGGGTAGCCGCATTATTAGCATCAATGTTGTCACTTGAAAGGCTTTTCAAAGCCGACTTTAGTGATGGTAGCTTAGAGCAAATGCTGTTAAGTCCGCAGCCATTAGCCATTCTCGTATTAGCTAAAGTGTTAGCCCACTGGATTTTAACTGGTGTGCCACTGATTATTATCGCACCACTGTTAGCGGTATTACTCAATCTAGATGGCAACAGCTACGGTGCGTTAATTTCGACGCTTGCGCTAGGCACGCCAGTATTGTCGCTGTTAGGTGCTATTGGTGTGGCATTAACCGTCGGTCTAAGAAAAGGCGGCGTGTTACTCAGCTTACTTATTTTGCCCCTATATATCCCAGTACTCATTTTTGCAACGAGTGCTATAGACGCGGCAGGAATGAATTTACCCTATGATGGTCAGCTCGCTATAATAGGCGCTATGCTGGTCGGATCGTTAACCTTAGCACCTTTTGCAATTGGTGCATCTCTGCGAGTGAGTACTAACTAAAATGTGGAAATGGTTACACCCTTACGCGGATCCTGAACGCGCATATAAATTATCAGGAACGTTATTTCCATGGTTTGCGATCTTAGCTGGTCTATTGATTGCTGTTGGCACTACATGGGGACTCGTCTTCGCGCCGACGGATTACCAGCAGGGTGATAGCTACCGTATTATCTTTATCCATGTTCCTGCCGCGTCTATGTCAATGGCGGCTTATATGGGTATGGCAACAGCGGCCTTTATCGGTCTAGTTTGGCAGATAAAACTTGCCGACTGGGCTGCAGCATCTATTGCTCCCATTGGCGCAGTGATCACCTTTATCGCACTCTTTACTGGAGCGGCATGGGGTAAACCTATGTGGGGTGCTTGGTGGGTATGGGATGCACGCTTAACTTCTGAGCTGGTATTACTATTCCTATATCTAGGTGTGATCTCGCTCTATGCCTCATTTGAGGATAAAGTGCTCGCAGCTCGTGCAGCAGGGATCTTAGCGATCGTCGGTGTGATCAATATTCCTATCATCAAATACTCTGTTGAATGGTGGAGCTCATTACATCAACCGTCGACAATACGCATTACCGAGAAATCGACAATGTCGACGGAAATGCTCTATCCACTGTTGATTAACATACTGGGCTTCGGTCTTATGATTGGCGCCATCACTATTGTTCGTTTTAGAGCAGAAATTTTAGCAAGAAATGGCATGCGCCCTTGGGTCCGTGAACTAGCTAAAGCGGAGGAGGTCAAATGATGCAATTCGATTCAATCAGTGATTTTTTTAATATGGGCGGCTATGCATTCTATGTATGGCTATCCTACGGAGTGACCTTCTTCTGCCTCTCTACGCTCATCATTACCAGCGCACGCCAAAAGCGTAAGGTGTTAATTGATATCGCGAAGAAGATGGATAGAGAAGAACGCCTAAAAGAAACCAGGAGTACTAAATCGTGAACCCAAGACGCAAAAAAAGACTGACATTAGCTGTAGCATTAATCGGTGGCGTTGCTGCGATTACTTCGCTTTTGCTCTATGCGCTGAACTCCAACTTGAACTTATTCTATACTCCGTCTGAAATTGTCCACGGCAAGACAGACACTGGCGTAAAACCTGAAATTGGCCAACGTATTCGTGTCGGCGGAATGGTGACGGTAGGTTCTATGGTGCGAGATCCCAAAAGCTTGCATGTCGAATTTGCAGTGCATGACTCCCTCGGCGGCGAAGTACTGGTCACTTATGACGACCTATTGCCCGATCTTTTCCGTGAAGGACAAGGCATTGTTGCTCAGGGTGTACTGGGTGCTGATGGCAAACTAGAAGCTACTGAAGTACTGGCCAAGCATGATGAAAACTACATGCCACCAGAAGTCGCTGAAGCCATGGGCCAAAAGCACGAAAAGTTAGATTATAGCCAGCAAAAGGCACCTGATACAAAGTAGGTTATTGATGGATCAGCAATAGCGTACAAACTAAGCCTCCTAGCTTAATAACTAGTGAGGCTTTTTTATTATCTCAATATGCACAATTAAAGGTGGACTATACTCTAGGCAGCGCCAATACCTAAGATTGCATATGATTCAAATGAGACAACTAAACTCTAATTTGCAACACATTCTAAGCTTCCTAATTATCTGCTTGATAGGCCTCTCTCAGGAAGCCAATGCTGCTAAAGTTGTTGTTATCGAAAGCTACCATCATAGCTATCAATGGGACCAAGAATACTATCAAGCGATTTATGACACGCTCAGCCCTCACCACGATGTTAGTTATTTCGAGATGGATACCAAACGCTTACCCCAAGAGCAATTTACTGAACGAGCTGACTTAGCATGGAAATACATTCAACAACAAGAACCTCAATTGGTTATTCTCGCCGATGATAATGCGGTTAATCTCTTACACCAGCGCCTAAATGACAGCCTAATCCCAGTAGTCTATTTAGGGGTGAACATGAATCCTAGAGAATATCATCTCAATGAACACAAACGCTTCACAGGGGTCATTGAGAGACCACTACTACGACGTTCACTACTGCTCATTCAACGTTTACTACCGCAGACTGTACATAGAAAAATCTTAGTTCTATTCGACCAAGGAGTCACCTCTGACTCAGCGGCTGAATACATCAGTAAACAACACTCAAGCATGTTAGGCGATATCGAAGTTAATTTAGTGCAATTGTCACAGCTAACAGATTGGCAGCGGAATGTATTGACCGCGAAGGAACAGGGTTATAACGCTATAGTCGTGGCGCTATACCACACAGTTAGAGATGCAGATAATCGCTCAGTAGATGCAGATCAGCTCCTAAAATGGATATCTGAACATACTCCGGTACCGAATTTTGGGTTTTGGGGATTTAGTGTCTCTGCTGAAGGCAATATTGGTGGCTATGTTCTCGATGGCTATCATCATGGCAAGATTGCAGCGAATATGGCGACAAAAATACTCGGCGGCGAGAAACCCGAAAATATTTTCCCAGTAACAGATGATCTTGGAAAATACATGTTTAGCCAGAAAGGCTTATCCAAATGGAATATCATCCTCCCAAAAGAAATCGAGAAAACCACACTTTGGGTGAAATAGTTAAAAAGGCATAAAAAAGCCGGGCTAATGCCCGGCTTTTTAAAAGTGTAACCTTAATTACTCAGCAGCTTCAACATCAACAGCTTGAGCAGCTTCTGGGCGACCAACTAGCTCGATGTAAGCCATAGGGGCTTTATCACCAGCACGTAAACCGCACTTAAGGATACGGGTATAGCCACCAGGACGTTCCTGGTAACGTGGACCCAACTCAGTAAATAACTTACCAACGACTTCAGCGTCGCGAGTACGTGCAAACGCTAAACGACGGTTTGCAACGCTGTCACTCTTAGCAAGTGTTATCAGAGGCTCAACTACGCGACGCAGTTCTTTCGCTTTAGCCACAGTTGTCTTGATGATCTCATGACGAACTAGTGAACCGGCCATGTTGCGAAACATGGCTTGGCGATGACTGCTGTTACGGTTTAGTTGACGACCACTCTTACGATGGCGCATGACCTAATCCTTATAACCTAAATCTGTACAAACCTGAGACTTATAGGTCGTCTGCTAAACTAGCTGGAGGCCAGTTTTCCAAACGCATACCTAACGACAGTCCGCGAGAAGCTAAAACATCCTTAATTTCAGTAAGAGATTTCTTACCTAAGTTCGGGGTTTTCAGCAACTCAACTTCAGTGCGCTGTACCAGATCTCCGATGTAATGAATCGCTTCGGCTTTCAAGCAGTTAGCCGAACGTACAGTTAGCTCTAAATCGTCGACAGGACGCAGCAGAATCGGATCGAATTCCGGTTTCTCTTCTTTCAGCTCTGGCTCAGTCACGTCACGTAACTCTACAAACGCATCTAGCTGTTCAGCCAGAATAGTTGCAGAACGACGGATAGCTTCCTCAGGATCGATAGTACCGTTTGTGGTCATATCGATAACGAGTTTATCTAAGTCAGTACGCTGTTCTACACGTGCTGCTTCTACATTGTAGGCAATACGTGCAACTGGCGAGAAAGAAGCATCAACCAGCAAGCGGCCGATTGGGCGATCATCGTCTTCGGTCTGTGCACGAGCAGATGCTGGTACATAACCACGACCACGCTCAACGCGAATACGCATGCTGATATCATTGTTACCTGTCAGATGACAGATAATATGATCAGGATTCACGATAGTGACATCACCATCATGCGTGATATCTGCTGCGATGACAGGGCCTGCGCCGGACTTGCTCAACGTAAGCATAGCCTCGTCTTTACCCTCGATGGTCACTGCTAACCCTTTCAGGTTTAACAAGATCTCAAGGATATCTTCTTGAACGCCTTCCTTACTGCTGTATTCGTGCAGTACACCGTCAATCTCGACTTCGGTAACCGCGCAGCCGGGCATAGACGACAATAGGATGCGACGCAACGCGTTACCTAAAGTGTGGCCGAAACCACGCTCAAGTGGTTCCAATGTAACCTTGGCACGTGTTGAGTTAACCTGCTCGATATCAACGAGACGCGGTTTAAGAAATTCTGTAACAGAACCCTGCATTGTGTCCTCTCTTGTTTGTTAGCCTTACTTAGAGTAAAGCTCGACGATCAGCTGTTCGTTAATTTCCGCAGACAAATCGCTACGTTCTGGAACGCGCTTGAAAGCACCTTCCATTTTCGCGTTGTCGACTTCAACCCATGTAGGCTTCTCGCGTTGAGCTGCCACTTCTAAAGCCGCTTTAATACGAGCTTGAGTACGTGACTTCTCGCGGATGCTCACAACATCATTCGCAGACACTTTGAATGATGGAATGTTAACAACACGACCGTTAACCATAATAGATTTATGGCTTACTAGCTGACGTGATTCTGCACGAGTTGCACCGAAGCCCATACGATAAACAACGTTATCAAGACGGGTTTCTAAAAGCTGAAGCAGGTTTTCACCTGTGTTGCCTTTAGTACGTGCAGCATCTTTGTAATAGTTACGGAATTGTTTTTCTAACACACCGTAAATACGACGAACTTTTTGTTTTTCGCGTAACTGAGTACCGTACTCTGACAAACGTGGCTTACGAGCGCCATGTTGTCCAGGTGCAGTTTCCAGTTTACACTTTGAATCGATTGCTCTCACACCGCTTTTTAAGAAAAGGTCTGTACCTTCTCGGCGGCTGAGCTTGAGCTTGGGACCCAAGTATCTTGCCATGATCTTTCTCCAACTATCCTAATGAAACGGCGTTATACACGACGCTTTTTAGGAGGACGACAACCATTATGAGGGATCGGCGTCACATCGGTAATGTTGGTAATTTTATAACCAACAGCGTTCAGCGCACGAATGGCTGACTCACGACCTGGACCTGGACCCTTCACAAACACTTCAAGGTTTTTTAAACCGTAGTCTTGAGCAGCAGCACCTGCACGCTCAGCAGCCACCTGTGCAGCAAATGGAGTAGATTTACGTGAACCACGGAAACCTGAACCACCTGAAGTAGCCCATGACAACGCATTACCTTGACGATCTGTAATGGTGACAATAGTGTTGTTGAAAGAAGCATGGATATGAGCCATGCCATCTGCAACCTGTTTACGTACGCGCTTACGCGGAGAACGTGACGGAACTTTAGCCATTGCTTTACCTTCCCGTTACTTTCTAATAGGTTTACGTGGACCTTTACGCGTACGCGCATTGGTCTTAGTACGTTGCCCACGGAGAGGCAGGCTACGGCGATGGCGGAGACCACGATAACAACCAAGATCCATAAGACGCTTGATGTTCATTGAAATCTCACGACGTAAGTCACCTTCTACTAGGTATTTGGCGACTTCTTCGCGTAGTGTGTCTATTTGAGCTTCGCTCAATTCCTTGATCTTAGCAGTTTCAGCGATTGCTGTAGCCGCGCAGATTGCTCTAGCGCGAGTACGGCCGATGCCGAAAATTGCAGTCAATGCGATGACTGTATGCTTTTGATCAGGAATGTTAATGCCAGCGATACGGGCCACTATGCACTCCTTAAAGTTAAAGGCCAACTGCGAAAAGCCCGAAAGGATACTCGACAGTCGACAGATTTGCAAACAAAATTTTGTTCAGCCCAATTCATGGGCTGAACAAATTACTTTTTAGCCTTGACGCTGTTTGTGTTTTGGTTCAACACAGATAACGCGTACAACGCCACTACGCTTGACGATCTTGCAGTTACGGCAGATCTTCTTCACGGAAGCTCGAACTTTCATTTCATCACTCCGTAAAGCTACTTAGCGACCAAAGCGATCTAAATTCGCTTTGTTAACTAGGTTAGCTTTCTTCATCACAGACTCATACTGATGAGACATCATATGCGTCTGAACCTGAGCCATGAAGTCCATGATTACGACTACCATAATTAGTAGTGAAGTACCGCCGAAATAGAACTGTACTTTCCACGCAATTAACATGAACTCCGGAATTAAGCAGATAAAGGTTATGTATAACGCGCCTGCCAATGTCAAACGGGTCATAACTTTATCAATGTAACGCGAAGTCTGTTCTCCAGGACGGATCCCAGGGATGAATGCACCACTCTTCTTCAAGTTATCTGCTGTTTCACGTGGGTTAAACACCAACGCAGTATAGAAGAAACAGAAAAAGATAATCGCTGTTGCATATAATAATGAGTAAAGCGGTTGTCCAGGTGACACAGCCAGTGAAAAATCACTCAACCATGACATGGACTCATTTTGACCGAACCACTGAGCCAGTGTTCCAGGAAACAAAATGATGCTTGACGCAAAAATTGGCGGAATAACACCTGCCATGTTTATTTTCAGCGGTAGATGGGTACTTTGCGCAGCGAACACCTTACGGCCTTGCTGACGCTTAGCATAGTTAACGACTATACGACGCTGACCACGTTCCACAAACACTACAAAATAAGTCACTGCAAACACAATTACCGCGAGCAACAACAATACTAACACATTCAAGTCACCTTGACGCGCCTGCTCAGCCGTTTGGCCGATAGCGGAAGGTAATCCAGCAACAATACCTGCGAAAATCAAAATCGAGATACCATTACCTATACCACGTTCGGTAATTTGCTCACCTAGCCACATAAGGAACATAGTTCCTGTCACTAAGCTTACAACCGCAACAAAGTAGAATCCAAATCCAATGTTGACCACAAGGCCTGGCACTAAGTTTGGTAACCCGGTTGCAATACCGACCGACTGGAATGTACCCAGCACTAAGGTACCCCATCTGGTATATTGACTGATTTTCTTACGTCCTGATTCGCCTTCCTTTTTCAATTCAGCGAGTGCAGGATGTACGACAGTCAACAGTTGCATGATAATCGATGCCGAAATGTACGGCATAATACCTAATGCAAAGATAGAGGCACGCTCAAGGGCACCACCCGAGAACATGTTAAACATGCCAAGGATGGTTCCACTTTGCTGAGCAAACAGCTCTGCTAATACAGCTGCGTCAATACCAGGAATTGGCACAAACGAACCGGCTCTAAAGACGATAATCGCACCAATCACGAACAGGAGGCGAGCTTTCAATTCTGAAAGTCCACCTTTCGCGCTTTTTAAATCAAGTCCTGGTTTTGCCATCGACGTATTATTCCTCGATCTTACCGCCGGCAGCTTCAATAGCTGCACGTGCACCTTTGGTTACCTTCAGACCTTTAACAGTCACAGGGCGCTCAATGGTACCTGAAAGAACAATTTTCGCAAACTGGATGTTGCGAGTTATTACGTTCGCATCTTTCAGAGCGTTTAAGTCGATAACATCACCGTTAACTTTTGCCAGTTCGAGTACACGAACTTCAGCTGTTACCATAGCGCGACGCGAGGTAAAACCAAATTTAGGTAAACGGATTTTAAGTGGCATTTGACCACCTTCGAATCCTGGGCGTACACCGCCACCAGAGCGAGACTTTTGGCCTTTATGACCACGACCCGCTGTTTTACCTAGACCTGAGCCCATACCACGGCCTACACGCTTTGGTGCATGCTTAGAGCCTGCAGCTGGAGATAGAGTATTTAAACGCATGTATTAATCCTCCACCTTAACCATGTAGTAGACCTTGTTGATCATACCGCGAACAGAAGGAGTATCTTCTAATTCAACAGTGTGACCAATGCGACGCAAACCAAGACCCGTTAGGGTTGCACGGTGCTTCGGTAAACGACCGATACCGCTTTTAGTTTGAGTAACTTTTACAGTTTTAGTTGCCATGGTGCATTACCCCCGAATTTCGTCAACATTCAGGCCACGCTTAGCTGCGATTTGCGAAGGTGACTTCATGTGCACCAAAGCATCGACAGTCGCGCGAACGATGTTGATCGGGTTAGTAGAACCGTATGCTTTTGACAGAACGTTATGCACGCCTGCTACTTCCAATACGGCACGCATTGCGCCACCGGCAATAATACCAGTACCTTGTGATGCAGGTTGCATGTACACAAGAGAACCAGTATGACGACCTTTAACTGGGTGATGCAGAGTACCTGCATTCAACTCAACGGTCACAATGTTACGACGAGCTTTTTCCATCGCTTTTTGAATCGCGGCTGGAACTTCACGTGCTTTGCCATAGCCATAGCCAATCTTACCGTTACCGTCACCCACTACTGTCAGTGCTGTGAAGCTAAAGATACGACCGCCCTTAACTACTTTAGAAACACGATTAACTGCAATTAATTTCTCTTGCAGATCGTCTTTTTGCTGAGCTTCTAATTTAGCCATTTTATAACCCCTTAGAACTTCAGGCCAGCTTCACGAGCTGCATCTGCTAAAGCAGCTACACGACCGTGATACTTGAAACCAGAACGATCGAACGCAACTGAAGTTACGCCTTTTTCGATCGCGCGCTCAGCAACAAATTTACCTACTGCTTTCGCTGCGTCTACGTTACCGGTACTCTTCAGTAGCTCTTTAACCGCTTTTTCTACGGTTGAAGCAGCTGCCAACACCTGAGCTTCAGGATTGATCACCTGAGCATAAATGTGACGCGGTGTACGATGTACAACCAGACGGTTCACGCCCAGCTCTTGGATCTTCTTACGAGCGCGAGTAGCGCGACGTAAGCGAGATGTTTTCTTATCCATATCGCGTTACCTACTTCTTCTTAGCCTCTTTACGGCGTACTACTTCGTCGTCATAGCGAACACCTTTGCCTTTGTATGGCTCTGGTGGACGGTATCCGCGAATCTCAGCAGCGACTTGGCCAATTAACTGTTTATCAACGCCACGTAGGACGATGTCAGTTTGGCTAGGGCACTCTGCAGTAACGCCTGCGGGCAGTTTGTGTACTAACGGATGAGAGAAACCTAAAGTAAGGTCGATATCAGCACCGACGAGTTTCGCACGGTAACCAACGCCAACTAACTTTAACTTACGCTCAAAACCTTGAGATACACCAACAACCATGTTGTTTACTAATGCACGAGTTGTACCAGCCTGTGCCCAAGCGTTAACAACGCCTTCAACAGGGAGGAACTTAACTACGCCGGCTTCAATAACAACATTGACCGCATTGTTGATCACTCGAGTCAGACTACCTTTTCCGCCTTTGACGGTAAGGGTCTGTTCGTTCAAGGTCACCTCTACGCCAGCTGGAATAGATACTGGTGCTTTTGCTACACGAGACATTCCTAGCTCCTTAAGCTACGTAGCAGATAACCTCGCCACCCATGCCTGCAAGGCGGGCGGCACGATCAGTCATCAAGCCTTTAGAAGTGGACACAATTGCGACACCCAGACCGCCCATCACCTTTGGTAGTTCGTTTTTACCTTTGTAAATACGAAGACCAGGGCGACTTACACGCTGGATAGTCTCAACGACTGGTTGGCCTTGGAAATACTTTAAAGTAACTTCCAGTTCAGGCTTGGCTTCATCTGCTACGGCGTAATCAGCAATATAACCTTCATCTTTAAGTAGTTTCGCAATTGCGACTTTCAACTTAGCTGAAGGCATCTTCACTGATACGTGGTTAGCAGCTTGGCCGTTACGAATACGGGTTAACATATCCGCAATAGGATCTTGCATGCTCATATTAGCTTACTCCGTGACAAGTGCTTACCAGCTGGCCTTACGCAGGCCAGGAACTTCACCACGCATGGTTGCTTCACGTAATTTGATACGGCTTAAGCCGAATTTACGTAAGAAGCCATGAGGGCGACCAGTTTGATTACAACGATTGCGTTGACGCGCAGCGCTGGAATCACGTGGTAGAGCTTGCAGCTTAAGAACCGCATCCCAACGATCTTCGTCAGAAGAAGCTGGACTTGCAATGATAGTCTTAAGAGCCGCACGCTTTTCAGCGTACTTGGCCACGAGCTGTGCACGTTTAGCTTCACGTGCTTTCATTGATGTTTTTGCCATTACGCTACCCTTATTTCTTGAATGGGAAGTTAAAAGCGTCTAACAAAGCACGACCTTCTTCATCATTCTTCGCAGTAGTAGTGATAACAATATCCATACCACGAATCTTATCGATTTTATCGTAATCGATTTCTGGGAAGATGATCTGCTCACGCACGCCCATTGCGTAGTTACCACGGCCGTCAAACGCTTTAGCGCTTAAGCCACGGAAGTCACGAATACGTGGGATTGCGATATCGACTAAACGCTCTAAGAATTCCCACATACGCTCACCGCGTAGGGTCACTTTACAGCCAATAGGGTAGCCTTCACGGATTTTAAAACCAGCAACTGACTTACGAGCTACAGTCACAACTGGCTTTTGACCAGCGATTGCAGTCATATCACGGACAGCATGGTCCATGATTTTCTTGTCTGCAACAGCTTCGCCAACACCCATGTTCAGGGTGATTTTCTCAATCCGAGGGACTTGCATGACACTGGTATAACCGAACTTTTTAGCAAGTTCAGCGACAACAGTCTCTTGGTATTTATCATGCAGTTTCGCCATCGTTTACTCCAATTACTTAACGAGTTCACTGTTCGATTTGAAGAAACGAACTTTTTTGCCGTCTTCAAAGCGGAAACCAACGCGATCAGCTTTGCCAGTGGCAGAGTTGAAAATCGCTACATTTGATGCTTGTATCGGTGCTTCTTTCTCAACAATACCGCCAGCTACACCCAATTGTGGGTTTGGCTTTTGGTGTTTTTTGACAAGATTGATGCCTTCAACAATCAATTTACCAGTAGGAAGGACTTGAGAAACTTTTGCACGTTTACCCTTGTCTTTACCTGCTAATACAATCACTTCGTCTTCACGACGTATTTTAGCTGCCATTTTGAAGCTCCTTACAGTACTTCTGGTGCCAGCGAGACAATTTTCATAAATTGCTCATTACGCAATTCACGTGTCACTGGTCCAAAGATACGAGTACCAATCGGCTGCAGGTTGTTGTTCAAAAGAACAGCTGCATTCCGATCGAAGCGAATGACAGAACCGTCTGGACGACGTACGCCTTTCTTAGTACGGACTACCACCGCGTTATACACATCGCCTTTCTTCGCTTTAGCGCGAGGAATCGCTTCTTTAACAGAAACTTTGATGATGTCGCCGATACCGGCATAACGACGATGAGAGCCACCCAAGACCTTAATACACTGAACTCTGCGTGCGCCGCTGTTACAAGCAACGTCAAGAGTCGATTGCATTTGGATCATTTTAAGTGCTCCGCTATCGTTACTACACAATTCCCACTATGGGACAATAAAAACACTCATTTTTGCTATTAATTTAGTCAAAAATGGCGCGCAAATATAACACCATAAAAGTGGAATGTATAGTATTAAAAAACAAACGGCCCCACATTCTGGAGCCGTTTACCTAAATACCTAATTAACTTAGGCCTTTGATACTACTTCAACCAGGGTCCAAGACTTAGTCTTAGACAAAGGACGACATTCGCGAATCGCTACTAAATCGCCTTCATTGCACTGATTCGTTTCGTCATGTGCATGGATCTTTGTCGTACGCTTAATGTATTTCCCATAAATTGGGTGTTTCACTTGGCGTTCGATAGCAACAGTAATGGACTTGTCCATTTTGTTGCTAGTTACACGACCCTGCAAAGTACGGATTTTATCAGACATTATGCACCCGCCTTAGAAGTAATAATGGTCTTAACGCGCGCAATATTACGGCGCACCAATTTCAGTTGATTAGTCTGAGTCAACTGACCAGTGGCGTGTTGCATACGCAGGTTGAACTGCTCACGCAGCAGACCAAGTAGTTCAGCGTTCAGTTCTTCAACGCTCTTTTCTCTCAGTTCGCTCGCTTTCATTACATCACCGTCTTAGTTACGAAGGTAGTCTTAATTGGAAGCTTGGCAGCAGCCAAAGCAAACGCTTCACGAGCGATCACTTCAGAAACACCATTCATCTCATAAAGAACCTTACCAGGTTGAATCTGACATACCCAGTATTCAACGTTACCTTTACCTTTACCCATACGCACTTCAAGAGGCTTAGAGGTAATCGGCTTGTCCGGGAAAACTCGAATCCAAATTTGTCCCTGACGCTTAATGTGACGTGTCATGGCACGACGTGCAGATTCGATCTGACGTGCAGTTAAACGGCCACGGCCGACTGCTTTCAGACCAAAAGTACCAAAGCTAACTTCGGTACCGTTCGCTAGACCGCGGTTGCGGCCTTTGAACATCTTGCGAAACTTCATACGTTTAGGTTGCAGCATTGCCGGCTCTCCTATTTACCACGAGGCTTGCGCTTAGGTTGCTGCTGCTTCGGCTCTTCAATCTGTGGCAGCATTCCGTCTAGAACTTCACCTTTGAAGATCCAAACTTTAACGCCAATCACACCGTATTGGGTGTGACTTTCAGATGTAGAATAGTCGATATCAGCACGCAAAGTATGTAAAGGTACACGACCTTCACGATACCACTCATCGCGCGCAATCTCAGCTCCGCCTAAACGGCCACTAACTTGTACTTTGATACCTTGAGCACCAATACGCATTGCGTTTTGAACTGCGCGCTTCATAGCACGACGGAACATTACGCGACGCTCTAATTGCTGTGCAATAGAGTCAGCAACTAACTTGGCATCTAGCTCAGGTTTACGGATCTCAGCGATGTTAATTTGAGCAGGAGTGCCAGCAAGTTTTGACACTGCAGCACGCAATACTTCAACGTCTTCACCTTTCTTACCGATCACAACACCTGGACGGGCAGTGTGAATGGTAACGCGGATGCTTTTCGCTGGACGCTCGATAACAATCTTAGATACTGAAGCAGCTTGTAATTTCTCTACAAGAAACTTACGCACTTCCCAGTCGCTGTTCAGGTTACTTGCGTAATCTGATTTATCTGCGTACCAGGTAGAGATCCAAGGCTTGGTGATACCCAGACGGATACCATTAGGATGTACTTTCTGTCCCATTGCTCTCTCCTAGCGATCTGATACAACCACAGTAATGTGGCTGGTACGCTTCATGATACGATCAGCGCGGCCTTTAGCACGTGGCATGATACGCTTCATAGTTGGGCCTTCATCTACGAAGACGGCTCCGACTTTAAGCTCATCAATATCCGCGCCTTCGTTGTGTTCGGCGTTTGCGATAGCTGAGTCAAGTACTTTTTTAACCAGTACGGCGGCTTTCTTGGGGCTGAAAGTCAAAATCTCGAGGGCCTTAGCAACAGGCAATCCACGAATTTGATCAGCAACCAGACGGGCCTTCTGCGCAGACGTACGGGCAAAACGATGTTTAGCTAAAACTTCCATCTTATTCCTCCCGTATTAACGCTTCTTCGCTTTCTTATCTGCAGCATGGCCGCGATAAGTGCGAGTTGGTGAAAATTCACCAAGTTTGTGGCCGATCATTTCGTCAGTTACGAACACAGGAACGTGCTGACGACCATTATGGACAGCGATGGTCAAACCAATCATATTTGGAATGATCATAGAGCGACGTGACCAAGTCTTAATAGGCTTTTTGTCACCGGCTTCCATCGCTTTCTCTACCTTCTTCAGCAAGTGCAGGTCAATGAAGGGACCTTTCTTGAGAGAACGTGGCATGGCGAATCCTCTTACTATTTATTACGACGACGTACGATGTACTTGTCAGTGCGCTTGTTACTACGAGTTTTATAACCCTTAGTTGGCACACCCCATGGAGTCACTGGGTGACGACCACCAGAAGTACGGCCTTCACCACCACCGTGTGGATGGTCTACTGGGTTCATTGCAACACCACGCACTGTAGGACGTATGCCTCTCCAGCGCTTAGCACCTGCTTTACCTAACTGGCGTAGCATGTGTTCGGCATTACCAACTTCACCAAATGTCGCGCGGCAATCAACTGGCACTTTACGCATTTCGCCAGAGCGAAGACGTAGAGTGGCATATGCGCCATCACGAGCAACAACTTGTACATAAGCACCTGCAGAACGAGCGATCTGAGCACCTTTACCAGGCTTCATTTCAACTGCGTGAACTACAGAACCTACTGGGATGTTGCGCAGTGGCATAGCGTTACCGGTTTTGATCTCGGCAGCAACACCAGACTGGATCTTATCGCCAGCTTGCATGCCTTTGGCAGCAAGAATATAACGACGCTCACCATCCGCATACAATACTAACGCGATGTTAGCAGTACGGTTTGGATCGTATTCCAGACGCTCAATCTTTGCAGGGATACCATCTTTATCGCGTTTGAAGTCGATTAGACGATAATGCTGCTTATGACCACCACCTACGTGACGGACAGTGATACGGCCAGTATTGTTACGGCCACCACTTTTAGATTTTTTCGCCAACAAGCCAGCAAAAGGTTTACCCTTGTGCAGGTCAGTGTTCACCACTTTAACTACGTGGCGACGACCTGGAGAGGTTGGCTTACACTTAATAACTGCCATGATAATTCTCCTTTGCTTACTCAGCGCCGCCGACGAAATCGATGTCAGCACCAGCAGCTAGAGTCACATAGGCTTTTTTCCAATCGCTACGACGACCAGTACGGCCACCAGTGCGTTTAGTTTTGCCTTTGCTCACTAAAGTGCGAACTGAATCAACTTCAACTTCAAATAGCTTAGCAACAGCAGCTTTAATTTCAGCTTTAGTTGCAT
Organism: Shewanella sp. SM87; assembly: GCF_025653705.1. NCBI lineage: Bacteria > Pseudomonadati > Pseudomonadota > Gammaproteobacteria > Alteromonadales > Shewanellaceae > Shewanella > Shewanella sp. SM87. The sequence goes on along the minus strand of NZ_JAKKSC010000046.1, from coordinate 2,350 downwards.
CGATAGCTACGCGGAAAACAACAGTGTTGTGCTTCTCAGCGTTCACAGTGCTCTTTTCAGAGATATGTGGAGCGAGAATAACTTTTAGCAAACGTTCTTCGCGGATCATCATGCTAGCATCTCCTCGATTTGCTTCACTGCGTCAGCAGTCACAAGCACAGTGTTGAAGGCGATCAGACTCACTGGGTCTAGACCCGCTACATCACGAACGTCAACCTTGTACAGGTTACGAGCTGCTAAGAATAAGTTCTCATCAACTTCTGCAGTCACAATCAGAACGTCTTCAAGGTTCATTGCTTTCAATTTAGCTTTCAGCTCTTTAGTTTTAGGAGCTTCAACACCGAAAGATTCAACAATAACCAAACGCTCTTGACGTACCAATTCAGACAGAATGCTTCTCAGCGCGCCGCGGTACATCTTTTTGTTAACTTTTTGGCTGTGATCTTGGGTTTTAGCAGCGAATGTTACGCCACCACCACGCCAGATTGGGCCTTTAACAGAACCAGCACGAGCACGGCCAGTTCCTTTTTGGCGCCAAGGCTTTTTGCCTGAGCCAGTTACTTCCGCACGAGTCTTTTGAGCACGAGTGCCCTGACGCGCGTTTGCAGCGTATGCTACAACTACCTGATGAACCAGTGCCTCGTTAAAGTCACGGCCGAAGGTAGTTTCGGAAACTTCAAGAGCGCTTTGCGCGTCTTTCAATACCAATTCCATTACTATCTCCTCAGACCTTAAGCTTTAACGGCAGGCTTGATAATCAAGTCGCCATTGGTAGCGCCAGGAACAGCGCCACGGACTAGTAGCAGGTTACGCTCAACATCTACACGAACAACAACTAGATTTTGAGTAGTAACACGCTCGGCACCCATATGGCCTGACATTTTTTTGCCTTTGAATACGCGACCAGGCGTTTGGTTCTGACCGATAGAACCATTCGAGCGGTGCGACAAAGAGTTACCGTGAGTCATATCTTGAGTACGGAAGTTCCAACGCTTAACGCCGCCTTGGAAGCCTTTACCTTTTGATTGACCAGTAACATCAACTTTCGCTACGTCTGCGAAAATATCAACATTTAGCTCAGCACCAACTTCAATGCCCTCGCCTTCACCGTCTACCAAACGCATTTCCCACAAACCACGACCGGCTTCAACGCCGCTCTTGGCAAAGTGACCTGCTTCTGGTTTAGTGATGCGATTGGCTTTTTTGGTGCCAGTTGTAACTTGAAGTGCACGGTAGCCGTCAGTTTCTAAAGTTTTCACTTGAGTAACACGGTTGCCTGCAACTTCAATTACAGTAACTGGTATTGAAACACCATCTTCAGTGAAGATGCGAGTCATACCAACTTTACGACCAATAAGACCGATAGCCATCTCTCAAACCTCTTCTTACTAGGATCTCAATTAACCCAAGCTAATCTGTACGTCGACACCAGCCGCAAGATCTAAACGCATTAACGCGTCAACAGTCTTTTCAGTTGGCTCTACGATGTCAACCAGGCGCTTGTGTGTACGTAATTCGTACTGGTCACGAGCATCTTTATTAACGTGCGGAGAGATCAAAATGGTATAACGCTCTTTGCGAGTAGGTAGTGGAATTGGACCACGAACCTGCGCGCCTGTACGCTTAGCAGTTTCAACGATTTCCGCTGTAGACTGATCAATTAAGCGATGATCAAATCCCTTTAAGCGGATACGGATTCTTTGGTTCTGCATTGACCAGAGCTCCTAAAATGGACATATAAAAAATCACCCTCTAGCTTCTTCAATATAGAAAAGCAGAGCGAGATGATTTAACCGTTCGACTCCCAATCGGAGCCGCTATGATAATGATTAACTTCAGCGACTAATCATTTAATTCGTTAACCTAAGTCGACGAGGGGGCCATTATACCTATCTAAATCCGGATATCAAGCCCGCTGTGTAAATAGTCATCAAATAACTATTTAACTTCAGAGTGGCGAGCATTTTACACAAATTTGTGAATAAAACCAGCCCTCAAACAAAAAAGGAAGCCGAAGCTTCCTTTTCAAACTAATTTCTATCGCAATTAAGCGATGATTTTAGCTACTACACCAGCACCAACTGTACGACCACCTTCACGRATTGCGAAGCGTAAACCTTCGTCCATCGCGATTGGGCAAATCAGAGTCACTACCATTTTGATGTTGTCGCCAGGCATTACCATCTCTACGCCTTCTGGCAGTTCGATAGTACCGGTTACGTCAGTTGTACGGAAGTAGAACTGTGGACGGTAGCCTTTGAAGAATGGAGTGTGACGTCCGCCTTCTTCTTTTGACAGAACATAAACTTCTGATTCAAAAGTGGTGTGTGGGTTGATTGAACCTGGTTTA
>NZ_JAKKSC010000045.1:0-28365 GCF_025653705.1 Shewanella sp. SM87 | reverse complement strand
CGGCACCTTAACCGTCACCGACGTCGACAACGGCGAAGCGGTATTCCAAGTGCAAACCAATGTCGCCGATGGCAACTACGGTTTCTTCAGCATTGATGCCGACGGTAACTGGACCTACACCTTAAACAACAGCCACAGCGACGTGCAGTCACTCAAGGCGGGTGAAACCCTGACCCGTGACATCACGGTCACCAGTGCCGATGGCACCGCCAGCCACACCGTGACCATCACCATTGTCGGCGCGAACGACTATCCAGTAATAAATTCCGTATCAAATGCTACGGTATCTGAAGAGGGGCTACTTAACGGTATAATTGATGTTATTGGTAATTCTGATACTACAGATGATGTTTCTGCTAGCGGCACAATAAATATTAATGATGTTGATGGTGACTCTTTAAGCGTTTCACTTTCTGGCCCAACAGAATTAATGTCAGGCGGACAAGCTGTAAATTGGCTCTGGGATGCGAATACACAAACACTAATAGGCTACACAGGTGTTATTGGCGGCTCTTCCTATGTTGAAGTTATGGCTGTAGTTCTAACCGCTCCAACTTCTGGTGATTCCAATTGGACCTATGATGTGACTTTAAAGGCACCACTTGATCATCCAGACACTACATCTGAAGATACTATTACATTCGATATAGGTATTACTGTTAATGATAATCATGGTGGCACCTCTACAGGTAGCTTTAGTGTTACGGTTGAAGATGACGCACCTGAAATCGCATCTATTAGCCCTGTCGAAGTAACGAATATAGATATTCCTGATACTTTAGTCGGTCTATTCTCTCTAACTGGCTATAGTGGCAACAACAATCTTCTTGATTTTGATGGTTTTACGATCACAGCCAAAGGATTTACCTCTTCAACAAACTCTAATTTAATTGATGCCGCAATCTATGGAAGTGGTAACGGGATAGGAGTTAGCAGTGTAGGGGCTCCTTATCATAATCTCGCGAACGAAGTCGATTTCCGTAAATTTGCGGATGGAAGTTCTGCATCTGAAGAAATCATCATTACTCTCGATCCAGGTACTGTTGCCTACGGCGTGAATATCCAGTTTTCCCATATGTTTGGCGGCGAACTAGAAGTCGGTGTCGTCGAGTTTTGGCGAGATGGCCAACTTATCGCAACTCAAACATTTAGTTCAGATGCCAGCAGTGGCAACTATGCGGCCAACTTCCAAGCCTTACAAGGTGGCTTTGACAAAATGGTCATCAAAGCCCTTGATAATGGCAAAGGTCCAAGTAGCGGTGATAATAGTGACTTCACTGTTACAGCTATTGAGTTTTTAGGCACTGCAACACCACCGGCAATCGCCTTTGCATCAGGAACAGTAACCCCAGAATGGGGTGCAGATGGTAAAGGTTCGCTCACCTTACAAGGTAGTGATGAAACCAATTTGTTCACGGCAGCAGGCAGTGCAATCACTATAACCCAAACGGCAAATACACTAATTGGGGTTGATGCAGCTGGTCACTTGGTATTCAAACTTGAGTTTACCCCAGGTACAGGTCAATGGGATTTTCATCAATATCAAGAGATGTTACAACCTAGCGATGGTGATATTGATTTCAAAGTAAGAGCCACTGATGGAGATGGCGATCATACAGATGGTACTTTCTCTGTTATTCCACAAGTTTATGTTGATACAACGCCACCTTCGGCACCTGAAGTACGCATCATCGATGATGTAAATGATGACGCGTATTTGACGAGTACAGAGATAGGTAATAATGGCGTTCAAATACAGGTCAAAATTAATGCGAGTGACTTTAATACTGGCGGCAGTGTACATCTAGAAATCGATAATGCAGGTAATAATAGTACAGTAGACCTCATTCTTGACAATGGCGTACTGAAATTTAGTAATGGTGCTCTAGCAACAGGTTACACCTATACAAATGGTGTTATTACTTGGACAGAGCCTACTCCAACTGCAGGTCAGGCAATCTCAGTCACCGCCACTCAAACTGATAGTGCGAATAATGAATCAGCTGAAGGCACGGATAATGCTACCGTTATTGATGCGACTGACGATCGTTATACCATCGACGAAGATCAGCAGCTAACGGGTAATGTTCTTACCAATGATCAACTCGGCAATCTGAGCATCACTAGCTTCAGAGTCATGTATAACGGTATGCAAACCAGTTTTAACGCTGGGCAAACCGTTACCTTGGCCGTGGGTAGCTTATTAATACAAGCTAATGGTGAATTCCAGTTTATTCCAAATGATAACTGGGCAGGCGAAATGCCAAGTGTAACCTACACAACAAATACTGGTTCCACAGCAGCACTTGATATCACTGCCTTACCTATAGCAGATAAGCCTGTAGTTAACGTTATTCTGACTGATAATGGCATACCGCTTTACAGTAACTTTAAGACTTCAGGTATCACTACCGAACAATTCCGTACGAGCGATTTTACTACCGCACCATTTAATACTGGTACGCGTACTATTGATAATACTTCCGGACAAGATCAGTTGCTCGGTACTGGGGGGAACGATCATCTTGTCAGCGCAAATGGCGGCGGTGATCTACTCTACGGTATGGATGGTGATGACATACTCGTCGGCAGTGATGCCGTTCAAGGTGACTCTCTCTATGGCGGAACAGGAAATGATGTTCTTGTTGCTGGTCTAGGTAATGACGGACTCTACGGTGGTGCAGGAACAGATATCGCCGTACTTCTTGGCAACCGAGCCGACTACATAATTGAGAAAGGCACAGGCTACTCTAGCAATGATCGTTGGTTCAACTTCTTTGTAACTGAAAATGGCATCGGTGTTACTAAGGCCCTGCATGATGTTGAGTATGTGCAATTCAAGGATGGCATATACGCGATCAATCAAATCACAGGTGAACTCACATTAGAACAGCCTACAGCTGTAGACTATCCAATCGAAATTAATGTGTCACTTGCGGATCGAGACGGTAGCGAAAGCATCGATAGCATTCAGCTCAGTGGTTTACCCGAAGGCACCTTACTCTACAGCAGTAACGGTACATTGATGGGGACTGCAGATGCAGACGGTAATATTCTTCTAAATCATGGCAGCGTATGGAACAGTGCATCCTTAGATGTCAATCTGACAGGATTAACATTAAGGGTTCCTGGTGAATATGCAGGTCAAGTCAACCTCGTTGTCGAAGCTGTATCAAGAGAGTCAGGTACAGACCTAACCAATACTGCAACAGATGCAGATAGCGTCATTCTTAGCTACTTCAGTGGTCATGAAGGAGAGCCTGGCGATCAAAATCTTAACTTTGGTAATGAGCACAACATTGTGGTCGGCGATTTAGACGGTAGCGTTATTTTGCCAGGTCAAAACTACAATATCGCCTTTATGGTTGATAGTTCTGGCAGTATAAATAGCGCCACGTTGAGTACAATGACTGATCAATTAGCGCAGGTATTTGAAACACTTAAAGCCAGCGCAGGTTCAAATGGTGCTGGGGTTGTAAAATTATTCCTTGTCGACTTTGACTCCCATGGCAACAAGAGTATTAGCGTAGACTTAAGTTCGCCAAATGCTCTGTCCCAACTGCAAACTATATTACAAAGCATGGTTTCAGGTGGTAACACTAACTATGAAGACGTATTTAAAACTACGGCAAATTGGTTTAGTAGTGCAGATGCAACAGGAAATGCGGGAGCAACGAACCTGGCTTACTTCATTACTGATGGACAAGCAAATAGATACAATACTAATGAGGGATCAAATCCATTGATAGATGATTGGATTAATAACTCTAAAGATGTTTATCTCAATACTCTATTACAAAATGGTTATATACCAGGACAAGTGTATAAGTCTAATAACTACACAATTATTAATGCAGCTGGTGAAGTGTTTAAAATAGATACGCAGGGAAAATCTAGCCTGATTGGTTATATGCGCCCTAATGGTACTGGTACCTATGAATACTCAAGTCTAGGAAGCAATAGTGGTAGCATTGATAGCCAATCTCAAAGTGGTTTCGCATTCTTATCAGCCCTTGGCGTCACAGTAGCTGCAATCGGAATGGGTTCAAGCTTAAACAATAGTGACTTACTTCCTTACGATTCGGACGGACATATCCAAACGGGTGTCAACGCTGAGGATTTAGCTGATGCGATCATTGGTACTCCAATTACCCAACTGCCAGGATCTGATACCATCAACGGTGGTAACGGCGACGATATACTCTTTGGTGATGCTATCAACTTTAACGGTATTAGTGGCCAAGGTTATGTTGCCATCAAAGATTATGTTGCTGATCAGCTAGGGGTCACTGCAGTTACCGATGCCCAAGTACATAGATATATTACTGAGCATGCATCTGATTTTGACCAATCTGGTGCCAGCGATAAGGCTGATGCTCTTATCGGCGGACAAGGTAATGACATACTTTATGGGCAAGGTGGGAATGATCAGCTTTACGGCGGTAATGGTAATGATCTTATATTTGGTGGTGTTGGTAACGATACAATAATCGGTGGTCTAGGTAACGATAAACTCACAGGTGATAGCGGTGCTGATACCTTCGTCTGGCGATATGCAGAAACGGGAACAGACCATATCACTGACTTTAATATCCATGAAGATAAATTGGATTTAAGCGATTTACTCCAAGGTGAAAGTAACAACACACTACACAGTTATTTAAACTTTAGCTTAGTTAGTGGTTCAACTGTGATTGATATCGATGGCAATAAAGACGGTGTGTTTGAACAACATATCGTTCTTGACGGTGTTGATTTGTATAGTGCGTATAACACTACAACAGAGACTGGCATTATTAATGGCCTACTAGGTACTAATGGCAGCGGTCCGTTAATTGTTGATACTCAGCCAGTCACACCAGAACCAAGTCCAGGTCTTGCTCCGTTGAATAGCAATGAGCAGCATAATATCCCTTAGATAAAATCGTTTGGATGGCCTATAGAAATATAGGCCATCATGACCGATACTTGCCATAACCATATAAAAATCCAAAGGATAAGTAATTAGGTGTCTGCTGCAGCTTCTGAAAAAATTGATCAATGGACCATTTCAGCCTCACAAAGAGTGTTAGTGGATCCTTTGCTGGATTGTTTAGTGTTACTCACTGAGCATTTTGGCAATCCGTGCTCGAGCGATTCGCTTGCGGCAGGTTTACCCTTGTCAGGTACCGTGTTATCACCCGACTTATTGCCTCAGGCGGCTTCAAGAGCGGGTCTAGCGGCTAAGCTATCTCGAAAAGGCTTAAACGAAGTATCACCTATATTGCTCCCCTGTATTTTATTATTAAAAGACAAAAAAGCCTGTATATTGCGAGAACTTGATGTTGCATCAGATAAAGCAATTATTCAATTACCCGAGACGGGCGGTGAAGAAACACTGACAATTGAGTCGCTCGAAGCCTTATATGTGGGATATTTATTCTTAGTCAAACAAGAATACCGTGGCGACATGGGCTTTGATGTTTATCTACACGATAATAAAACCCACTGGTTAGTACAAACCCTCAAAGATTCAGCACCCATTTATCGTGATGCATTAATCGCTTCTGTATTGGTGAATTTATTCGCCTTAGTTTCACCGTTATTTATTATGAATGTGTATGACAAAGTCGTCCCAAACCTCGCCTTTGAATCCCTTTGGGTTTTAGCGATTGGTGCGGCGATTGCTTATATGTTCGATCTTATCATGCGGCAACTTAGAAGTTACCTCATCGATGTTGCAGGAAAAAAAGTAGATATTATTGTGTCTTCGCGACTTTTTGCTAAAGCGATAGGTATTCCCCTAGAAAAACGTTCTCCTAGTATCGGCGGCATGGCGAAGCAGTTAGGTGAATTCGATAATATTCGTGAAATTTTAACTTCGGCAACGATCACAACTTTAGTCGATCTCCCCTTCGCGATATTTTTCTTAATTATTATTTTTATTGTCGCTGGTGATCTCGCTATAGTTCCAGTCATTGGCGGCATCATCATTATTGGCTTCACGCTTTATATTCAACCTAAACTCAAAGCGGCAATCGAAGAAGGCAATAAATTTTCAAGCTTAAAACATGGGCATTTAATCGAGAGCTTATCAGCGCTAGAGTCAATTAAAGCTAATGGTGCTGAAGGAATTGTGCAAAAAAGCTGGCAACAGATGATAGGCCACAGTGCAAACTGGCAATTAAGGTCAAAAAAGCTCTCCAACTCAGTATCGAACGTAGCGAACTTTACGGTGCAATTTACCGTTGTCTGCGTGGTGATTTTGGGCGTTTATCGTGTGGCTGATAATGCGATATCTATGGGCGGAATTATTGCTGCGGTCATGCTATCGAGCCGCGCCATTTCACCTATGGCACAACTTGCAGGCCTGATGACGAGAGCAAACCACACAGCCAGTGCACTACGCCAACTGAATGAAATCATGACTCAAGAAGATGAGTTTGAAAATAAAGGACATTTAGTTAGCAAACAAAGACTCATAGGCAAAATCAATGCTGATCATGTTGGTTTTAGTTATCCAGGTTCTGAAAAGCCTGTGCTGCATCCGATGTCGCTGACGATTAATCCTGGCGAACGCATTGCCATTATCGGTCGAAATGGTTCAGGTAAAAGTACGCTAGCTAAGCTACTGGTCGGGCTATTTCAACCCACGGCAGGAAGCTTGCGCTACGACGGTTTAGACTCAGCACAGATTCATCCGAGTGATTTACGTCGTAATTTTGGCTACCTACCCCAAGATGTCACCCTATTCCATGGTTCTATTCGCGACAATATTTTATTTGGTACACGTCAAGTCACTGAACATCAACTCATCCGCGCGGTGCAGCTTTCTGGTGTGAGTCAATTCACCAACCTAGAAGCAGAAGGCCTAGACCAACAGGTCGGCGAAGGCGGCATGTCACTCAGTCGCGGACAAAGACAAACTGTCGCTCTTGCTCGCGCCACACTGAATGATCCCCCAGTGTTACTGATGGATGAGCCTACGGCGAGTTTAGATGCTCGCGCTGAACAACAATTTATTCGTTCAATGCAAAATGTCAGCAAAGATAGAACGTTAATTCTTATTACCCACAAGATGCATTTATTGCAACTCGTCGACCGCATTATTGTACTTGAACGCGGCCATGTGGTTGCCGATGGACCTAAAGCAGAAGTGCTAGAAAAACTCAATTTTGGCCTAGTGAACGGAGAGGCTAAAAGATGAGTAAACATTTAACAACAAACGACTTAGACATGGTTGATGATGTCTATGGCGCCATGATGACAGACGCTCCCAGCGGACACAGATTAATCATATGGGCACTTGCTGCTATGGTAGTGTGTTTTTTACTGTGGGCGGGGTTTGCTCAATTAGATAAGGTTACTACTGGAACGGGAAAAGTGATTCCTTCATCACAAGTTCAAGTGATCCAAAGTCTAGATGGCGGCATAATGCAAGAACTCTACGTTCAAGAAGGTGAGATAGTCACAAAAGGGCAGCCTTTAGTGCGTATTGATGATACCCGCTTTCGCTCCGACTTTGCTCAACAAGAGCAAGAGGTTTATGGCTTAAAAACCAATGCTATCCGCATGCGCGCCGAACTCGACAGCATTCTAATATCAGACATGACCTCTGATTGGCGTGAACAAGTGCTTATCACTAAAGAAGCATTGATATTCCCTGAGGCTATCATTGCTGCGGAACCCGCCTTAGTGAAAAGACAACAAGAGGAATACAACGGGCGCTTAGATAACTTAAGTAACCAACTTGAGATCCTTGTACGTCAAATTCAGCAAAGACAGCAAGAAATTGATGATCTCGCCTCTAAAACAACGACATTAACGACGAGCATGCAACTAATATCCCGCGAGCTTGAACTCACTCGACCTTTAGCCAAAAAAGGTATTGTTCCTGAAGTTGAGTTACTCAAACTCGAACGCACGGTAAACGACTTGCAAGGTGAATTGAATTCAATGCGTTTACTCCGCCCTAAAGTAAAAGCGGCATTAGATGAGGCTATCTTAAAACGCCGTGAAGCCGTATTTGTTTACGCTGCAGAGCTGCGCGCGCAGCTCAATGAAACTCAAACCCGCCTCTCTCGCATGAATGAAGCACAAGTTGGCGCGCAAGATAAAGTCAGTAAGGCGATTATCACCTCCCCTGTTAATGGCACCATTAAAACCACGCATATCAATACACTGGGTGGTGTAGTGCAACCTGGGATCGATATTATCGAGATAGTACCGTCGGAAGATCAACTGCTGATAGAAACTAAAATCTTGCCTAAAGATATCGCTTTCTTACATCCAGGATTACCCGCCGTAGTAAAAATTACCGCCTATGATTTTACCCGCTATGGCGGCCTTAAAGGAACTGTCGAACATATTAGTGCCGACACTTCTCAAGATGAAGAAGGCAATAGCTACTATCTCATCAGAGTTAGGACAGCAGAATCTAGTTTAACCAAAAACGATGGCACACAGATGCCAATTATTCCGGGAATGTTAACTTCAGTTGACGTTATCACGGGGCAAAGATCCATACTTGAGTACATTTTAAATCCAATTTTAAGGGCTAAGGACACAGCGCTCAGAGAGCACTAAGCCTTTTTTTTATAAACCGGGAGGTTGGTCATGAAGACTTCAGCAATACGACAATTTCAATGTTCAAAGATAGCCATAGTGCTGTCATTAATCCTGTTACCTTTATCGGCTCAAAGTCAGACGTTAGAACAAGCCGTTGCACATACGCTAGATACAAACCCAGATTTACGAGTGGCCTTCAACCGCTTTAAAGCGCGAGAAGAACAAGTTAATCAAGCGATAGCAGGCTATATGCCAACTATTGATGTCAATGGTGGCTACGGTTACGAACAAACCGACAGCGTATCGACACGTAGACGACCCAATATCGGCGAAGTCGATAGCAAAGGGGTGGCTGAATTAAATCCCGGAGAGTTTGGTGTTAGCATAAAACAAATGCTTTTCGATGGTTTCTACACCAGCAGTGAAGTTGATCGTTATAGCTTTGAAGCTAGCGCAGACCAATGGGCACTGCTTGCTGCAGCTGAAGATATGGCACTCGATGTCAGTAAAGTCTATCTCAACTATTTACGCACCGATGAAGTGTTAAAATTAGCCGAGAAAAACCTTAACAGCCATAAAGAAATTTATGACCAGATTAAACAACGTACTGACTCAGGTTTAGGCTCAATCGCAGATCTCTCCCAAATCTCGGGACGTTTGGCACGTGCTAATGCTAACGTTATTTCTGCTCGCAACAATTTACTTGATGCAAAAGCACAGTACATCAAAATTGTAGCGTCGGCTCCGGCGGACTTAATATTACCAGTGCCAGATGCAGACATGCTGCCAAAGGATCTTAGCTCTGGCATTATTGTTGCGCAAGAGAATCACCCCATACTCAAATCTGCAGCAAACGATATTAGTGCCGCTGAAAATGAACGCTCTTCAGTACAATCCAATTACTACCCTCAGGTTTCTTTAGAACTGAATGGTAACTGGAATAACGATATTAGCGGCGAAGATGGAATATCAGGTGCTGGAGCTTTCCGCAGTGATGTGGGTGGCCATAGTAACGATCTCGTCGCCATGGTGAGGGTGAGATACAACTTATTTGCGGGGGGTAAAGATCTTGCCCGTGAAAAAGAAACTGCTTACAAGTTGGGTGAAGCGAAAGAAATCCGCCAACGCGCCCAACGTGAAGTTGTTGAAGGGGTAAACCTAGCTTGGAACGCATTTGAAATGCTAGCGCCGCAAAAACAATATATTCGCGATCATGTCGTGGCCGCAAAGGATACTCAAACAGCCTATGCACAGCAGTTCAACTTAGGCCAACGCAGTTTACTCGACTTATTAGATACCGAAAATGAACTCTTCGAGGCGCGTAAAGACTACTTACAAGCTGAATATGATGAAGTTATTGCTAAGTATCGCGTGCTCAATTCTACAGGGCGATTATTAGACTCACTTAAAGTGACTAGACCTGATGCGTGGCGCGGAGAGCGCAATTATGAAGGAGGAGCTAACAAATGAAAACTCTCACATTTTTTCTAAGTGTCACTCTTTTAGCTGGTTGTTCGATGCGCGATACGGTTAATATTGACGAAATGGTCACAACTCAAGCCTATGATCTATCTGATAAAGATAGCGATGGTGTCATTGAAGCCCGTGAACGCTGCAACGACACAGCCCAAGGGGCAGGGATTGATAACTATGGCTGTGGCAAAATAAAAGCGATTAACGAGCGAAAGGAAATAAATATTTTATTCCCGAATGACTCTGCTTATATTGCGCCTGAGTACTATCCTCAAATTGAAGAGGTGGCTATTTTTCTACGTCAGTATCCAACGACCAAAGTGACTATCGAAGGTCACACGAGTCGCACAGGAACCGATGAACGAAATACAGTATTATCTCAAGAACGTGCAAATGCTGTCACCGCAGTACTGGCTGAACGCTTTAGTATTGATAGAAGTCGATTAACTGCTATTGGATATGGTTCTAGCCGCCCAATTGTTTTAGAACAGACGCCGGAAGCAGAAATTCGTAACCGTCGTGTTGTTGCAGAAGTCACTGGTGATGATACGGCAGCAGACATGAAATGGACAATTTACTCGGTCGATGACAACTCAAAATAAAGGACTAACACATTAGGTTATGAACGGCAGACTTGATTATAAAGATTCATTATTGCGAGTCTGCCGCTTTAGCCTAATAGCGTCAGCCTTAGGCATATGTTGCCTATATGCGGCCCCCACACAAAACCTTGATGAAGTGAAGATAACTTCAACCCTAGAAAAACATTACGGCGAACGTGCTGGAATGCGAGCAAGGGCTTGGTTCAAAGTGTTATCGGAAGCGAGTACGCTAGATGAAAAAGAAAAGTTATTGAAGGTGAATAACTTTTTTAATTTATTCCGTTTTGTGGATGACAGTAAATTATGGGGAGACTCGAATTATTGGGCAACGCCGATGGAGTTTATTGGTGTGAATGGCGGTGATTGCGAAGACTTTTCGATCGCAAAATACTTCACCCTACTCCAACTTGGTGTTCAAGAGGACAAGATGCGGATCACTATGGTTAAAGCCACTACGGTTAATCAATACCATATGGTATTGGCTTACTATGAAACACCATCATCAATTCCTTTAGTGCTCGATAATCTTGACCATGAAATAAAACCCGCCACAAAAAGAAAAGATCTACTGCCTGTTTATAGCTTTAACGGTAAACAGTTATGGCTCAATAAAGAGCAAGGTCGAGGCGTACTGGCAGGGTCCTCAAAACGATTAGAAAAATGGAACGATCTTAACCATAGATTAGGTGTTGACCGTCTTAGGCAACCAAAATTAAAACTGGAGTAGCACCAAAAATGACACTGTTTAGACAGATTTATTCGCTGCTTTTTAGCCTGTTCTTGCTTGTAGTTGCAAGCCTTGGCTATGTGCAATTCACTGAGACTCAAAGCTTTTTAACAAAGCAAATGGAGTCCGATCTAAACAATGCCAGCACTTCACTCGGTCTAATGCTTACCCCAGCACTCGAAGCCGGCGATACCGCAGCGGCAGAAACCTTAGTGAATGTTATTTTTGAAGGTGGTTACTATCAAAATGTAAAATTGACTTGGATGGTCGATGGTAAGCAACAAGAGTGGAATAATCCTTTAAAAATTGAAGATGTCCCTCAATGGTTTATCAATCTAGATCTGTTTAAAACCATAAAAAAACAAAGCACTATCACCTCGGGTTGGCTGCAGCTAGCACAGCTTGAAATCACTGCTCATCCTGGTTTTGGTTATCATGAACTATGGCGAATCATGTCCAATACCATCATAGCCTTCTCACTACTTTTTCTCGTTGCTATTTTTACAGCAAGAGTAGGCTTAACATGGATATTGAAACCTCTCCACACCCTGTCTGAACACGCAAAAAGTATCGCAGCACGCCAATTTGGTCCAGACATGGCACTCCCCAAAACAACCGAATTAAAAGACTTAGTAACTGCATTTAACAGCATGTCAGCTCAATTGAAACAAGTGTTCCATTCTCTTGACGAAGAGGTTGGCGCGTTACGTAAGAAGAATCTTGTCGATCCCGCGTCAGGCCTGCCTAACCGCCAATATGTAGTAAGTCGTTTAAATGGTTGGTTAAGTGAACCTAGCAGCGGTGCTTTATTCCTCGCCAAACTCGACTGGCTCGAAGAAGTGCACAGTAAATATGGCTATCAAGTTCGAGATGAAACCATACGGATCCTCGCAGAAAAGTTTCAACAGCAATTAAACGAAATAACACCTTCGGTCATAGGGCGTATTGCCGCCTATGAATTTGCATTTTTAGTGACCGATGTTGAACACGATCAGATCAGTAAATATTTACAAACACTTATCCGTACCATCAATCAAGAAATGTCAAAAGCAGGTTGTAAGCCCAACGAAGACTTTGCTATCGGTATTGCGGAACGTATTGGGCAAATGAATGTGTCGGATATTTTGGCCCAAGCCGACAATGCCCTTCAAAAAGCGTTACAAGAAAATAAAACCTTCCACTGGTTTGAAACCACAGAGCAGCAATTATTCACCCGCGAGCAATGGCGCGATAACCTCAGCCATGCTATCAGCAATAAGAAGTTTAAGTTTAGATGGCAACCCATCCAATTTTGCGATGGTGATGGCATAGCGCAACGGGAATTGTATTGCCAATTAGAGCTTGGTGATCAACTCGCTCATGCAGGGCAATTTATGCCGTATATCGAGTTATTATCACTTGGTGCCTTACTCGATAAATGCTTAATTGAAACTGTCTACGAGCAAAAACTGCTCGAGCGGAGCTATGAACCGCTCGCAATTAACTTAACCCACCAAAGTATTAACGATCCTCAGTTCCATGAGTGGCTAAATCAATTTTTGCGAAATGCCACATTTATTGAGCGCATCTGCTTCGAAATCCCTGAGGCTGGTGTTTATAGTGATCTTAAGTCATGCCAGCACTTATGTAACATCATTCGCGATAACGGTGCTAAGTTTGGTATTGACCACTTTGGTCGTCAGTTTGGCTCTATGTCTTATCTACAGGAATTAAGACCTAGCTATGTGAAGCTGGATCAATCCTTTGCCTACTATGATGAGACACACCACAATAGCGAATTGTGCCGCGCCCTAATCAACGTAGCAAAAGGATTGGACATTCAAGTCATAGTGACGGGTATTCAAGAAAAAGCTCAGCTAGAACGTTTTAACGAGCTTAGAACAGATGCCTATCAAGGCTTTATCGCCCCGCCAGTGAATCTTGACTAAGCCGTATTATTAAGAAGTGATGTTTGCAAACAAAAAGCTCCGTAAGGAGCTTTTTGTTTTTCTACGGTTGAGTGACTATGCCGATACAGTTCTGCTCTGCAAGTCTGCCAGGTGTAAATAAGAACTGTTGCCAACTTCTATACTCATTGAGGATACGCTATCAAGCGACAACAAACATGATAATGTCAGTGAGTAAGTTCTATTTCGCCAATGCAAAAAAGCCTCAGTGTATTCATTAATGAATGCTGAGGCTTTTCTACTTATTTGGTCGGTGATAGAGGATTCGAACCTCTGACCCTCTGGTCCCAAACCAGATGCGCTACCGGACTGCGCTAATCACCGTAAATTTTGTACTATTGTTTACATACGCTTAGAGGGTTCACCCTCTCGTCCACTTTCATCCAAAACATCAGGATGCGTTATCAGACTGCGCTAATTACCGTAAAACATTAACTATTTACTTAACTTACATTAAGCTCGCTAGTCACGCGAAGAATTTGGTCGGTGATAGAGGATTCGAACCTCTGACCCTCTGGTCCCAAACCAGATGCGCTACCGGACTGCGCTAATCACCGAGAATAAAAATCTTTTATATCAAAGTAAATGAATGGGGTGACTGATGGGGCTCGAACCCACGACAACCGGAATCACAATCCGGGACTCTACCAACTGAGCTACAATCACCACTGATTTTCACTTACTTTGCTAACCTTAAAGCTCACAACTCTGTTCGGAAGTGGTGCGCCCAAAAGGATTCGAACCTTCGGCCTCACCCTCCGGAGGGGTGCGCTCTATCCAGCTGAGCTATGGGCGCTCGCCTTGGTTAGCGCCGCATATACTAGGGTCAAATCCCCTTTGAGTCTATAGCTGTTTTGCACTTTTTTTACTGACTGCTCAAGTTTTATCACATTAGCTGACTTTTAAAGCGGAATGCAGCCAAAATATGACTTGGATGTTACAGTATTTCATGCTAATTATAGACTTTGGTAAAAGCAAACATATATTTAACTAGTGAGTATCATGTTTAAGGATGAAGATGAAACTGGCCAGCCGCGTGTGAGTGAAACTGAACGCTTACGCAAAAAAATTATTCGCTTAAAACAATTAGCGCATAAATATAAGCATGCTGAGATCATTCAAAACGCATTACTCGAAATATCCAATATTGCGACTCATGCTTCTTCACTCGAAGAATTCTATGTCGGCGTACATAGCCATCTAAAACAGCTGATTCCCGCTGATAATTTTTTTATTTCAACCCTGGATACTCACACAGGTGAACTCGCCATCCCCTTTTTCGCTGATGAGAAAGATGCCCATCCAGCAGAGCTTTATCCTGAACAATCACTATCTACATTATTACAGCAAGGATTAACAGGCTACGTACTCAGAACTGGGAAAGCTTTGTTGTGTAACAATGACACAGTCAATGAACTGATTGCCGCTGGAGAAATTGTTAATTTAGGTTCTCCCTGTCATCTGTGGCTGGGCGTGCCCATCAAACAAGATGACATAGTAACGGGTGTGTTAGTGGTGCAAACCTATGACACAAACATCAGTTATGGTGAAATCGAACTCGAGTTAATGACGTTCATTTGTCACCATATTGCTGGGGTAATGGAACGGCTAAAACATCAAGAACAATTAGAACAAGCTATCCAGCAAAGGACAAAAGAACTCAGCCAAGCCTACGATAAGTTAAAACTAGAAGTCTATGAACGGCGTAGAGCTGAACGCTTACAAAAATCACTGTTCGAAATCGCCGAGCTAGCAAGTTCCAGTGCAGACAACCCAGACTTTTATGCCCAATTGCATAATGTTATTCGACACCTCATTCCCGCCAACAATTGCTATATCGCGCTTTTGGATGACACAGAAACCCACCTCACGTTTCCTTTTTATGTATCGCAATTAGCCAATAAGCATCCTGGCACTCGGCCGCTACAAGACGGCTTAACCGAATATGTGCTCAAACATAAGCGCCCACTATTGCTAGATCAAAGCAGTATCAATGCATTAATTGCCTCTGGTGAGCTGTATTCCCAAGCGCCAGCATTAAATCATACTCAAACCATGCATCAGTGGATCGGAATCCCGCTTTTTATCCATGATCAAGTTCGTGGTGCGTTAACGATTTACAGTTTTAGCATGACACAGAATTACCAAGTTAAAGACTTAGAATTACTGACATTTGTATCACAACATATAGGCTCGGCTATCGAGAAAAAGCTGTCCGCAGAGTCCTTACAACGCAGTTATGAAGAGCTAGAAGAAAAGGTTATTGATCGTACCAAAGCGTTAGCCGAACTGAATAAAAGTCTTGAGAAAGAAATTCAACAACGCCGTAGTATGGAAGCCAAGCTAGTTCACGATGCCAAACATGATGCACTTACAGGCCTGCCTAATCGCGCTATGTTTATGGAGCGTTTATCTCAAGCGATCAAGCATGTTCGTCGCCATAGCTTAGAACAGTTTGCCCTACTGTTTATCGACCTCGACCGCTTCAAACAGATTAACGACACTATGGGACACCTAGAGGGCGATAAATTCTTAATTGAGACGGCAAGCCGCCTCAAGTCCTGCATTCGTGATAATGACACCTTAGCGCGACTCGGTGGCGATGAGTTTGTGATACTGCTCGATAGCATTAACAACATCAACGACGCGAAAGATATATCAGAAAGAGTGATCCAAAAAATATCCCAGCCCTATCGACTTGGCACAATGGAATTTAGTTCTGGAGCCAGTATCGGTATCACCATCAGTGGCAAGCACAGAATTGATACCAGTGAATCTATGTTACGTAATGCAGATACAGCCATGTATCAGGCGAAAGCCAATGGTAAAGGCTGCTATGTTATTTTTGATGATAACGCCCAACATCAGGCCATGCAGGATGTCGAGTTAGAAACTGAATTTAGACATGCATTACACCATGCTGAAATCCAGCTTAGTTACTTACCAGTAGTCAATTTTAAAACAGGTCAAGTGCATGCATTAGAAAGCCGCCTGTTCTGGCAACATCCGCAGCGTGGGCTCTTACAGCAGGAACAACTTAGCACGCTTGCTGAACAGTCACACCTTACCGTTGAGCTCGATAAATATACGATCAACATCATAGATAGCAGCTATCCCCAACTCCTCAAGCAATATGATGAATCTGTTGAATTACATGTCATGCTTTCGAGCCAACATCTCAAGCATAAGCATGTACTGCGCAGTTTGAAAAACACTCTCAAGCAAACCCAGTTAAACCTGAGCCATTTGTGGTTATTCTTCAATGAAAAAGCCCTAGTGCAGGAAACTGAAAATCATATCAATGGCTTTGAATTGTTGCAGAAGCTCGGGGTAAAACTCGGTATCAGCCAGTACGGTAGCGGCTATAGTGCATTAAATAGCTTATTGTTTCTGCCGATAAAAGGCTTAAAACTCGATGCCAACCTCACCAAACAAATACAAGGCGAGCAACAGCTTAAGTTAATGTCAGCCTATCAAAAAACGGCATCAACCTTAGAGCTTCAAACCTTTGTCGATGGCATTGATAACCCTGAACAAAAACGTATCTTCAGTGAACTGGGTTATCAACTGGGTCAGGGGGCTGCTTTAGCCAACACTTTTACCTTATGTGAAACCCAATCACAGATATGTGCTCAGCTCGAATATGCCTAGTAAAAAATAAGTAGCTGATTTAAAAGAATAGTAAGCGAAACCGCTCGCTATTTTTTAAACATATCTCTTAAGCTAGAAATATTTGCTCGCCCCGTTTGCATCCGCTCCTGCTCCGTTTGTTGTGGCTTACGGTTTTCCCACACCACATCATCTTGAGGTAACTCAAGTAAGAAACGGCTTGGCTCACAACGCATGGTTTCACCAAATTGGCGCCTTTCGCGGCAGAGGGTGAACCAAAGCTCTCGTTGAGCTCGAGTGATACCCACATATGCCAACCGACGTTCCTCATCGACGTTATCTTCGTCTATGCTGGTTTGATGGGGCAAAATACGCTCTTCTACTCCAACCATAAACACGAAGGGAAACTCTAAGCCCTTAGAAGCATGCAAGGTCATCAACTGCACCTGATCACCGCCTTCATCCTCACTATTACGCTCCATCATGTCCCTGAGCGTCAATCGAGTCACCACCTCTGGCAAGGTCATAGGCTCGTCTAACTCATCACCCGCGAGCATCTCAGTCACCCAACGGTAAAGCTCTGAGATATTCTTCATCCGCATTTCAGCGGCCTTGGCACTGGTGCTAGTTTCGTATAAGTAATCTTCGTAATTGATCTTACGGATCAAATGCTTCACCGCCTCGACGGGTTCACCACGTTCAGCATGATCCCCAGTCTCCACGATAAAACGACCAAACTGATATAAAGATGACATAGCCGCAGGCGGTAAATGATGATTCAGTTCAGGCTCAAAAATCGCCGCAAACATAGAAATATGCTTCTCGTTGGCAAAATTACCTAAGCGCTCTAAGGTTGATGGGCCTATGCCACGTTTAGGCAAATTCACGATGCGCAGGAAAGCATTATCGTCATCGGGATTCACCACGAGCTTTAGATAGCCCATGATGTCTTTAATTTCAGCACGAGCAAAAAATGACGTACCACCACTCAATTTATAAGGAATACGGTTCGTCATCAGTGCGCGTTCGAGTAACCGTGATTGATGGTTGCCCCGATACAAAATCGCATAATCGCCAAACTGAGTACGGCCGACAAACTTGTGCCGCACAATTTCAGCAACGACACGTTCGGCCTCTTGCTCCTCATTGGCGGCAAACAGCACCCGCAGCGGCTCACCATAGGCAAGCTCGCTAAACAGGGCTTTATCGTAAACATGGGGATTATTAGCGATAAGAATGTTCGCAGCCCGAAGGATCCGCTGGCTAGAACGGTAGTTCTGCTCCAATTTAATCAGCTTAAGCTGCGGAAAATCTTTACCCAATAACACGAGGTTTTGTGGCTTAGCACCGCGCCATGAATAGATAGACTGATCGTCGTCCCCCACCACAGTAAAGCGCGCCCGATCACCCACTAATAGCTTTACCATTTCATATTGGCTGGTATTAGTATCTTGATATTCGTCCACCAGCAAATATTGGATCTTGGTTTGCCAGCGCGTCCGCACTTCTTCATGGTGGCGTAACAATAAGGTTGGCATCAGGATTAAATCGTCAAAATCTAAAGCGTTATAGGCTTTCATATGTTGAGCATAACGCTGATACAACATAGCAAATAAGTGCTGTTGCTCATCTTTAGCGATTTTGCGCGCCTGATCGGGAATAATTAAGCCACCCTTCCAGTTTGAAATCGTACTGGCGAGCGCTTTAAGTAAATCTTTATCTTCATCCAACTCGTCTTGGGTTAACTCTTTGAGCAGTGCCAAGGTATCTTGATCATCAAACAGCGAAAAGCCTGGCTTTAAGCCTAAGACCTTATGCTCGCGTTTAATGATCTCAAGCCCTAAAGTGTGGAAGGTTGAAATCCACAGACCCCTGGCTTCCTTGCGGCCCATCGACTGAGCGACCCGCTCTTTCATCTCACGGGCAGCCTTATTGGTAAAGGTCACCGCCGCGATATTACGCGCCTTATAGCCACATTTTTCGACCAAGTAAGCGATTTTATTGATAATTACGCGCGTTTTACCACTACCCGCACCCGCCAAGACTAGGCAAGGGCCTGAAACATAATGAACAGCATCGTTTTGGGCGGGATTGAGTTTCATCTTTGCGCAATATCCAAACAAGTCGACAGAAAGGGATGGGATCATAGCAGAATCGACAGTTTTAAGGCTAACAAATCCCCGCTTAGGTTGAGCAGAACTCAACTCTGTAGATAAGCCTCTCCGTGATATAAACCCCAACAACAGCCAACTAAAGTGTTCACGCGTCTGCTTTACTTTTGAAAGCTAACGTACTGAGTTACAATCGAGCGATTCAGTAAAGAGGCGGACAAGATTATGATCAATCCAAAGAAAATCGAAGAAATGGCGAAACAATTGAGCGAAAGTTTGCCCAGTGGTCTAAAGCAATTTGCCGGTGAATTTGAAGAGCGCAGTAAGCAAGTACTGCAAAATCAATTGCTCAAGTTGGATATGGTTTCCCGTGAAGAATTTGATGTGCAGCAACATGTACTACTGAAAACCCGCGAAAAATTAGAAGCCCTACAAGCTCAAGTCAATGAGTTAGAAAAAAAGCTCAACGCGGCGGGCTAACTTATCATGCATGTTTGAAAGAGCACAGTTAGCGATAGCGCAGCTGTGCTTTTTTATTTTTAACACTTCAAGCATTGAGTCACTTGGGGAAATAATGCAACAACTCGCCAGCTATATCCTTGCTATTGAAGGCTATCCAAGCCCTGTCTACGTGGTAAGCCAATCAAACGAGCAGCAAACCTATCTCGATGATAATGTGGAGATTTGTGAGTCCATAACGCTTTATCACTTCGATAATGGGGTTGTGATTAGCAAGCTAAGCGAGCAAGATAAACAAGCTTATGCGTCAGACATGGTTTGTGAAGATTATTGGCTCAGCTATCGGGTTGTAACAGCTCATATTGCGATTTCGCCGCAGCAAAAATCCTTTAGCAATCTATGTCAGCAAAGCTTTTGGCTTAAGATGCAGCAAGGGCTGGCAGTAAAACCACCGCTGCAACCAGAGCATAAACAGACTTAATGCTTTAGCGTCGAACAATCAAGGAATGAAGCTACAATGGATGTCACAATCAGCACACACTATCAGGACTATCTTCTTTGGGGATTATTGTTGCTTGGTGGCCTGCCGCTACTCACTTATCCCGGTGTGCTTCTCGCCAGTTTGATGGGACTGGCCAGTCAATCAAGCATTAAACCCGCTTTTATCTATCGATTGATGAATCAGTGTTTTCTATGGGGAAGCCTAATTTATCCCGCCGTGTATATCCCCTGTTATCGCATTACGAGCGATAGCACTGCGACTTCTTCATCTTTAGTCATTGCTGCGTTGCCACTGCTGTATCTAATCTTACTGTATGGCTGCTTTCGCTTTATGGATGCTCCAACTAAAGAGACAAATAATTAAAGCTTTTGTTGGCGAGCATACTTTTGCTTAAGGCCTTTATGGTTAGCCTTAACTAACTTCCAGCGGTCACAACCATTGAAACGAGCATATTCACTGACTGCGATATCAAAGGCCACACAGAAATCCTCATCTAAGCCATTCACCATCACACCCACTTCTAAAATCAATTGCTGTAATAGCAATAGGTTAGCTTGGCGATCGGCTTTAACATCCACGCGGCCAACAAAAGTGTCGCGCCACAGAATTGCTAAAGAATAATAACCATACTGACGCTTTTCGGCTGGGACATAGACTTCAATTTGATAATCAAAATCAAACCATTGCTTTAATCTTTGCCGTTGGATCAATAAATTATCGAAGGGATTAAGCAGCCACACTTTATTAGGTAATGGTGCATTTAGCTGTAATGAAGGGCGATAAAAGTAGCTTTGGCCCGCCATCTTAAAACATGCTAATAACCCGTGAGCTAACAACTCTGCCAACTCTTGGGCTACTGCTGATTTCATACCTTTGCGTAAATAAGCCATTTGCGCCGCAGTACCGAAGGCGTGGGCATCGAGATAACGATCAATCAAATAGCGCGTAAACTCACTATCTGTCGGTGCTTGAGCATCAACATCTTTTGGTAGTACCCGCGCAGTGAGATCGTAAACCTTCTGGAATTTTTCCCGCCGCACCACCATCAGCTCACCACGCATAAACAGCTGCTCTAGGGCTTTTTTCGCGGGTTTCCAATCCCACCAGGCACCGTTTTTAGCTTCACTATGTTCGAAATCACTGGCCTTGAGTGGCCCTTCTGCAAGGATTCGCGCCCGCACTTCCTGCATTATTTTATCGTCGGGCTCAAACCAATGCTTACCGCCATTTTGCAACTGCTGTTTACGCTGCAAACTAAAACGGTAATCGGCAATAGGTAAATAAGCTGCCGCATGGGACCAATATTCGAAGATCTCTCCTTTGGCTAAAGCCATATCGAGCATCTTTGGCTGATATTCTGGCATACGACTATGCAGCACATGATGATGCGCTCGCTCAACCACGTTGATAGAGTCAATTTGTACATAACTGAGACGTGAAATTGCCTCGGCGACTGAGGTATATGGTTGCAATAATCCTTGCTGCTGCATATTTAATTGCAGCCACTCGCGGGGTGAAAAGGGATTAGACATCGATTCTCCAAATTCAACGACCAGCCAATACCAGACCAGAGAAAAATATAACAAACTGAAAATAAAAGTATTTAGCACACGATTCAATGAGTAGGTTTGTGAAATGTGCGCACAAGTCTACTCACTAGGCAGTATCTTCGGATAACATAAGCCATTTATACCTTAACGGCTATCGGTTTACCTGCCCGTTAGTTTCACGACTCGAAATAGAGCCTATCTGGCATAGGCTCTTCATTAAGGATTGATGATGAATATCTACTATCGCCAAGCACAACTCTGCGGCCGCAAAACGGGTAATGGCACTAAGCTGCCATTTTTGATGAATATCTTGTATTCACTTGCTGCTAAAAATGGCGATCACCAGCCCTTTTCAATGGATGACATTAACGCCGTACTGTTTAATCAGCATCAGTCGATTGGTTGCTCTATCGAGGCGCCGCTACCGATAGTGAGTTGGCGCACCGAAGCGATAGAGTATGAGTTATTTAAAGGCGAAGAGCTGGTGTACTTGCCCCAATGTATCATCTTTAGCAATGGCGCCATTGCCTATGTCATTGTCGTCATGGGTGATGAGTATGAGCTGCGTATTTGGCCCGATTACAATAACCGTGATCGAGAAAAACACCACTGGTTTTCCCACCATGCCGTAGTCTATTCCGCAGAACTTGACGTCTTTAAACAAAGCTTCGAAGCACTGCTCAAACATATTAAAAAAGAAAATGACTACGAGAAAAAACACCCAAAATTTGGCAAAGACATCCCACTATCAGATTCATAAACTTGAATAATGAGTATGGATTTAGCGGCAATCGCCATAATTTTGCCACTATTGATCAGCAACTTGCCCGCAACTTTTGTAAAAAAATCTGTTTTAATACCCGCCGTGATACCGAGTTAACTCTGCACAATCTTAGCGGATAAGTCTCGGTCGTATTTCATAGGGAATGAAATTCAATGTTCAGCATTATTTTCTGGGTACTCACCCTACTTAGTTTGGCCTTATTTGGTAGCGCAGCCTATTTAGTGGTGCGAGCACTCCTCAAAAAATTTAATCGAAGTCAAGGAATCGATATGTCAGCACAAGAACCGTGGGCAGTAGCCACCGCAAAGGGAACGGCATTAAAAAACACCACCTTATTAAAAGCCTTAACCATTGGCATACTGTCAATCCTCGCGTTGATCCCGCTGGGGATCATTATGGATATGACTTCTGATCGCCAAGCCCTTTACCACAGCGTTGTCGATGAAATCGGCCGTTCATGGGGTGAGCAGCAAACCCTCTCAGGTCCTGCGCTGGTGATCCCTTACAGCTATTTTGTGTTGCAAGAAGAAGTCAGTAACGACGGTAAAACTCGCCATGAAGTGAAGCGTACCTATCAAGATGAGCTAGTGATCCTACCGAAAAAGCTCACCCTCGACTTAGACCTAAAACATGATTTTCGCACCCGTGGCATTTATCAATCGCTGGTGTATAACGCAGCTCTACAAGGTCAGGCCGACTTCAGCCTTAACCGTTATGATATTCCTAACCTTATCGCCTTCGATAACAAAAATGCCCGGTTAGTCTTTGGGGTGTCATCGAATCAAGCAATTGATAAAGTAGAAAAAATTGAAATCACCGGTGAATCGACATTACTCTCTGGATCACTGATGTCTGGCACGGGGTTAACCACTGGCGGTTTAGAAAAAGGCTTTAATCAAAAGATCCAAGTCAGCGAAGCGAGTGATTTTAGTGTGGATTTTGCCATGACACTACGCGGCTCTCAGTCTATCAGCGCATTGCCACTAGGCGAGCAAACGCTAATCAATATTCGCGCCGACTGGCCGCATCCAAGCTTTAAGGGATTATTACCCGCAGAACGGGACATCAACGCGCAAGGCTTTACTGCAAGTTGGAATATCAGCCACTTAACCCGTAACTATCCACAAGAGTTTATTAAGAGTAATCAATCGACTCTCACTGAAGTGTCGGCCAATGCGATTTTATTCGAACCAGTGACTCACTACGGCAAGATTGATCGCTCGGTAAAATACGGCCTACTGTTTATCGTGCTGACTTTTATCATGTTGTTTATCTTCGAAATCGGACAAAAAACCAGCCTAAGCACGATTCAATATGTGTTAGTCGGCAGCGCCATGGCCTTGTTCTATTTGCTACTACTCTCGCTATCTGAACATCTAGCCTTCTTGCATGCCTATTTAATTGCCGCCTGTATTCCCGTGCTGTCGGTATCGGCTTATGTAGGGAGTGCCACAGCAAGTATTAAGCGCGGTGCATTAGTAGGCATCATGCTGGTGAGTTTATATGCCGTGCTGTACTCGATACTGCAACTGGAAGATTACGCCCTATTGATGGGCTCAGGTTTACTGTTAGTCGTACTGTTGATTTTGATGTTCGTGACTAGGCATCACCCTAAGAACACGGCGCAATAGCGCCCTACCGATCCACCCTTGAAGACCCCCGACAGCACCATCTTTTGCTGTCGGGATTTTTTTATTGGCAAAACCATTGCCGCGTTGTAGCCTATGGCGTTTTATGAAGAGGCTTATATTTTGACCCATAGCGTCTATCTTTTACGCCGTTTAGGTTTAGCTTGGATACTGTTGGCAACCATTCCGGGCTTACTATTACTGACACAGAATCAGCTGTTTCCACTGATCGATCTGCACTCTACCTTAGCCAAAACCTTATATTGGATTACCATGACAGGTACTGCGCCCTATGGCGTCGTAACAGTCTTGTTTGTATTGGCGATCGCCTATCGTCATATGCCTAAACCACTCTTTATAAGTTTATTTTTTGCCATCAGCCTCAGCCAAGTTATCAGTTTAGGCTTAAGCCACACCCTCAAATCCTATTTTAAAGAACCCAGACCTAATCTCGTTTTTCTAGCAGAACAAGCACTGCCTAAGCATGAACCGCTTTCACTCGATGCCTTTTATCAATTGGATAAACAGTCACGTTCAAAGACAATTGCCAATGCACTCGATGGCTTGATCGCTGCAGAACCCGCCTTAAAACTCGACTCACGGATCCATCAGCATTGGGAAGATGAAATCGGCTATTCTTTTCCTTCGGGACATACCATTTTTGCTGTGACGCTAGTGCTTACCGCCAGCTACTATTTGCTACTCGCTGGATTACCTAGCTTAGTCATGGCGTTATGGAGCTGGGGATTTTTGATGGGATTAAGCCGTATGCTGCTTGGCATGCATTGGCCACAGGATGTACTGTTTTCAACCTTTTTAGCCGCCATCATCAGCGGATGTAGCGTGTTCTTTGTCAGTAAGTTGCGTCCACTCTCGCATGCGTTTGCTAAAGGATCTGAGCGCTAACGCTGTTAATTCAGCGTCTGGATTTGGCTGTCGACTCACATACGACAGCTTCAAACACTATGAAGTTAAATACTTAGGCATTGCTAAGCACTGCCTAAGTATTTTGCCACTAGAGCCTGATAAATTCCATTGGCCTTAATTCTAGCGAGCCCTTGATTGAAAGTATCCCGCGCCACTGAGTTGTGGAACACCATTCGATAGGATGTTGGGGGAAAAATAAAGTGGTAGCTTAATGCTTGCTGGGTATCAACATCATCCTCAACGAACTTATTCAGTTGAGCGAATATATAACGATCGGCAATCACAGTATTAATGCGACCTAAGTACAACATACGGTTCTGGCTTAATTGGCTATCGACTTCACGATAAATAGTCTGTTGCGCTACGGCATTAAACTCAGGGCCAAGTAAGAAGCGAGCATTTTCAAAAGCGGCGACACTGTACTTTTTAAGATCCACAATACGTGTTATTTCAAGGTGTTGTTCGGACAAACTGATCGCCACATTGGTATATTCAACATAATCATTGGACCAATAACCATCAACGCCATTTGCAGGGTTCATCGTCATTACAGCATCTAATCGATCTTTATTGAAATATAAAACTTGGCGTTTACGAGAGTAGAATTTGAAGTTGACTGGCTGCCCCATTTCCTTAAACGCGGCCTTAATAATCTCGATCTCAAGCCCTGATTCAGCATCTTCGATAATATAAGGCGGTCGATTTAGAGCGCTACCAATGGTTAACGATGCAGAAAATGCATAAGTCGGTAATATGAATAAGCAGATTAGCAACAAACTCAAGCGCATACAGTGTCTCACTCTTATTAGTATCATAACAATAGCGGTAAATAACGGGAGTTCCAAACAGCACGACTCCCAAAATCTCTATCCGTTATCACTGTCACAACCTTAAAATGTCTCATTTGATCAAGATTTTTGGCAAAGTCCGCGAAGACTGGCAAACTAGAGGCTGACTCAGTTAACCCTAAGCTTTCAATGACAGACACTCACCCCTACAAACTCGATCAACTCGATTTAACAATTCTGCGCTTACTGCAAACTCACGGCAGATTATCGAATCTCGAACTGGCCAATAAAGTCGGACTATCGCCATCTCCTTGCTCGCGCCGTGTTAAAGCCTTAGAAGAAGCGGGTTATATTGCCGATTATGCAACGCGTCTGTCGGCGGATAAGTTCAACCTGCATTTGACCGCGTATATCCATGTTCGAATGGAGAAACATACGCCGGCGATTCTCAATCAATTTGAAACCAATGCACTCGCCTACGAAGAAGTCCAAGAATGCGCGCTGATCACGGGCTCTGAGGCCGACTATCAACTTAAAGTGCTAGTACAAGATATGGCGCACTTTCGCACTTTCCTGTTAGATAAACTCACGACCAACGTGCATATCGCAGGGGTGCATTCCAGCTTTGTCCTCAAAAAGGTTAAGGACCACACGGCCATTCCCTTAGGGCACGTCAACATTCAAGCATAAGCCAACACTCAACAGTCACAGCAAACACCGCAAACAAGACAGCGGCACAAGTAACAGTCATAGCACAAAATAGCGGTTAGACATCTGCCATACGGTATTTTTTGACCATAAGATCACAATTCAATGAATTTTTATCATCGCAATGATTCGCCAAATCTCAACCATCAGTCGCACCTGATAGCAATAAAATCTCGCACAAAACAGATAGGCGGCACACAACATTAACTTATAGTCAAAAACCGATAAATTATTGCAAATTAACACCAAATTAACGCACTAAAATTGCGTTGAAATCCTAATTTATCCGCCTAAGATACGCCTTCTTTTTACGGGAGGCACAATGCAATCGGCCAATACAAGTTCGACTAACCACTTCAGCTCACGCTTAGGTTTTATCATGGCGGCAGCCGGTAGCGCCGTTGGTGTAGGTAACATTTGGGGATTCCCCACCCAAGCAGCCACCCATGGCGGCGGAGCCTTTTTGCTGGTTTACCTAGTACTGATTTTCATCCTAGGCATTCCCATGTTAATGGCCGAACTCATGATAGGTCGCCACGGACAGACCAATCCCGCCGATGCCATGGGCAAACTCGGCTTCAACACCCTAACTCGCGGTTTAGGCAAGGCGATAGGTTTGATTTCCATCGTCACCGCGGGATTAATCTATACCTTCTACAGCATTCTTTCTGGCTGGTTTGTCAGCTACGCCATCGCCCCGATTGCCAAAGCTTTGGGCTCGAACGACACCGCAGCTTGGTTAGTGGATTTCTCGCTGTCGCGCAATCTGGTGTTCACGCTGATCTTCAGCACACTCGTATTTCTGGTATTGCTGCAAGGCGTACAAGAAGGCATAGAAAAATGGTCGAAACGCTTGATGCCCTTATTGTTGATCATGCTGATCGCAGGCGTGGCGTATATCTTCACTCTTAATGGCGCGAGCGAAGGCATTACCGCACTATTAACGCCTAACTTTGCCAAGGCACTGGCGCCAGATACCTTGATCAGCGCACTCGGACAAACCTTCTTCTCCCTCACCATAGGCACAGGTGCCATGATGGTTTATGGCAGCTATTTGAGCCAAAAAGAGAATATCGCCAAGCTGACCGTCTGGGTTGCCTTTACCGATAGTGGCATCGCCTTTCTCGCCGCTTTCTTGATTATCCCTGCCATGTATGTGGCCCAGCATAATGGCGTGGAGATTTTTAACGCCGAGGGCAAATTACTCGATTCAGATGCGCTGGTGTTTACTGTTTTACCCGCTTTATTTTCGACCTTAGGAGACACCGCCAACCTCATCATCAGCGTGGTGTTCTTTATTCTGCTGATCATCGCCGGCCTGACTTCAGCCATTTCCATCGCCGAAGTTCCGACTAGCTATGTGATGCAAAAATTCGGACTCAGCCGCAAGCGCGCCACCTTGATCATCGGCCTATTACTGACCTCATTATCTCTATTACTGGCGGTATTTTTTGAGACGTTATTTAGCGTCACTATTATGCTCACCACCCAAATCGCCCAGCCGCTGGTCGCCCTTGGCATCGCGATTTACTTAGGTTGGATTTGGCGCCAAACACAATTACTTAAGGCGATTCGTGGACAAGATGATGTCGATACCACAGGACTCTTCTGGCGCATTTGGCCAAGGTACGTGAAGTATGTGTGCCCAGTACTGATCATCGCGATCGCCATCAGGCAATTTGTGTAACCCTTTGAACAAATAACAAAATCCCCGCTAAGTGCGGGGATTTTTTATTTAGCAATTGATGCACTAATTAACCTGAGATCGGTTTAACTAGCCATAACTGTAATAGCATTAAACTCTGCGTTAGTGATGTTCAGTTGTGGCTTATTGTCTTTCAATTGATAGGCGATGAGTCCCGCAATCATGTTGAGCATAAAACCATGTACGCTGCGGTGTCTAGAGTGCTCTATTTGAGAGATGTTTTTTAACTGGTCGTTGATGGTTTCTATGATGAAACGTCTAGACAGCATCGCTCTATCCCACAACGACATCGCTTTTAC
>NZ_JAKKSC010000044.1:0-28755 GCF_025653705.1 Shewanella sp. SM87 | reverse complement strand
ATCAATGTTCTAAGCCAGCTACGTTTAGGCCAAAAAGTCCACTTCAAGGCCAAAGAAGGCCAAGTGTTCGGGGTGGTTATCAAAATCAACAAGAAATCAGTGATGGTGGTCAGCGATGATAACCGCCAGTGGAAAATCCCACCAGGACTGGTGCAGATCATGAAAGACATCTAGCCAGGATGCTTGGCCGAAATCTATAAGGCGTCAATACGTCCTAAAATGGACGCTTACGGCTGGGGTGCAATTGATGCGAGCTTCATTCGTCGTGAGGTAAGCATTACTCAAGGGCGCATTATTGGTGGCGGCAAACGTGCAGCAAGTTTAAGCAGCGACTATGTGTTGGAATACCGTGGCCGTAAACTGGCCGCCATTGAAGCGAAAAAAGAACAGTTAAGCTATACCGAAGGCGTTCGCCAAGCAAAAGACTATGCCCAGCGATTACAATGCCGCATTGCTTATGCCACCAATGGCCGTGAGATATATCAAATCGATATGGCCAGTGGTGTAGAAGAACTAGTAGAACGCTTTTTAAGCCCTGATGAGCTATGGGCGCTAGCCTTCGATCCTGCATTTAGTACCGATATAAATGCCACTGAGGCAAACTACACCTCAATTTGGCGCGAACGTTTTGCGCAGATTCCTTTTGAGTGTAAAGGTGATTGGCAACCACGTTATTATCAAGAAAACGCCATCAACAATGCCTTAGAAGCCATTGCCAAAGGCAAACCTAAGGTTTTATTAACCCTAGCTACCGGTACAGGTAAAACCTGTATTGCCTTCCAAATTGCATGGAAACTATTTCAAAGCCGTTGGAGCTTACCAGCGCAAAAACACCCTAGCGCAGCAAAGAAACGTCCACGGATATTATTTTTAGCCGACCGCAATGTTTTGGCCAACCAAGCCTTTAACGATTTTGGCGCTTTTGGTGACGATGCATTGGTACGCATGACACCTGCAGATATTCGTAAGCGTGGCGGTGTCCCTAAAAATGCCTCTATCTTTTTTACCATCTTCCACACATTTATGAGTGGCCCAAACAAAGATATTGAAGAAAAAGAAGACGGCGAAATAACCCAAGACGACGATGCTTATTACAAGCACTACCCAGCTGACTTTTTTGACCTAGTTATCATTGATGAGTGTCATCGCGGCGGTGCAAATGATGAAAGCTCATGGCGCGACATTCTTAACCATTTCTCCTCTGCTGTTCAACTGGGATTAACGGCGACGCCTAAGCGAACAGACAACACCAACACTTACGCCTACTTTGGCGATGCGGTTTACAGCTACACCCTCAAACAAGGCATTAATGATGGCTTTTTAACTCCGTTTAAGGTTTACCCCATTGTCGGCACCATGGATGAATATGTTTATACCCCTGGGGATGGTGTTGTTATACAAGGTGTTCCAGAGCCTGGTAAGCTTTATAGAGAAGGAGACTTTAACCGTATTATTACCATTCCAGTGCGCGAGCAAAAACGTGTGCATTACTGGATGGATAAATTTAATCCGAAAGAAAAGACCATAGTGTTTTGTGCCACGCAAGAACACGCAGGCAAAGTGCGCGATGAAATTAATCAATACGCTAGGCAAAAAGGCTGGACGACCAATACAAATTATTGTGTTCGCATCACGGCTAATGACGGTAAAGACGGCGAGAAAGATTTAGAAATATTCAAAGATAACGAGAAAACCATCCCGACAGTTTTAACCACATCGCGCAAGCTGTCTACTGGTGTTGATGCCCGTAATGTGCGTAATATTGTGTTAATGCGCCCTTGTAATAACATGATTGAGTTTAAGCAGATTATTGGTCGTGGTACTCGGCTGTATGATGGTAAGGACTTCTTTACCATATACGACTTTGTAAAAGCTCATCATAATTTTGCCGATCCTGACTGGGATGGCGAACCTGAACCAACACCGCTTTGTGAAACATGCAATGAAAGCCCTTGCGTCTGCCAACCTGAACCTTGTTCAGTTTGTGGCTTTACACCTTGCAACTGCCCTGACGAACCATGTGATGAGTGCGGCAACGAGCCCTGTACTTGCGAGCAACCACCATGTACCAAATGCTGCTTAAGCCCTTGCATCTGCCAACCAGAGCCCTGTAGTGTTTGTGGTAATCAACCATGTACCTGCGGCGGTAAAGAGAAAATAGTGATTAAGCTGTCTGACGGCAAAGCGCGGCAGATACTACATATTTCATCGGTTATGTATTGGCATGGTGGTAAACCTGTTACCGGTAAAGAATTAGTTGAAAGCTTATTTGGCGATATGCCGCAATTCTTCAAAGATGAAGATCATTTACGCGCAATATGGAGTGATCCAGATACCCGCGAACAACTACTATTAAACCTCGCAGAAGCCGGTTACGACCATGAAAAGCTTGAGGGGATGAAAGACCTAATCGATGCTACGCAAAGCGATGTATACGATGTACTGAAGTATGTCGCTTTTGCCACTGAGGTCCACACAAGACAGGAGCGAGCTAACAACGCTAAACCCGCCATCGTGCAGTCGTTTGGGGATTATAAACAACAAGAGTTTATCAACTTCATCTTGAGTAAATACGTCGAAGATGGTGAGGATGAACTTTCACCCAAAAAAATGCGTAGCTTGCTAGACCTGAAGTACAACAACATCAATGACGCCATCGCCGAGCTGGGCACACCCTTAGTCATTCGAGACACCTTTATCGGATTTCAAAAACATTTGTATGAATAAAAAGGAATTTTAAGCATGCCATCAACAGCTTTGGAAGGTTTAGTTACAGAATCAGGTTGGACGATAGGAAAAATGATCAATAAAACCTCAGGAAGTGGCGGAAATTTTTGTACTAGATATACAGCCGTTTCAAGTAGGGGAAAGATAGGTTTTTTAAAGGCTATGGATCTGTCAAAAGTTGCATCAGGTTCTCTTGAAGGGATGAAAAAAACAATTGATGAATATCTTTTTGAGCAAAAAATATTAGAGCAGTGTAGAGACCAAAAATTATCTAAAGTAGTTACACCACTAGATAGTGGAGAAATACTTAGCCCAAAAAGTTTTCCGCCATTTAATAGAGTCTTTTATATTATTTTTGAACTGGCGGAAGGCGACTTAAGAGAACAATTCATAAACACAAATATTAGTTCATGGAGATCACTATTTAAATCCCTACACCATGTTGCTATTGGTATAAGGCAATTACACCTCATAGGCATAATACATCAAGATATTAAACCATCAAATGTCTTGTGCTTCCCCAATCAAGAGTCGAAAATTTCAGACTTAGGGCGAGTAACTGATGTAAGTGGTAACTCACCATTTTCAGGGCTCACTTTTACAGGTGATAGATCTTATGCTCCAATTGAAATTCACCTCGGATTTGTACCGTCTGAATTTATAGATAGGAAACTCTCTGATTTGCACATGTTTGGAAGCTTAATTTTCCATGTCATTTCGGGCGTACAAATAACTCCTATATTGATCGAAGAGTCAAAATTATTAATCCCTCCAAATTTAGAAACTTACCCTGAGATACTTCCATTCATGAAGTCTGCATTTACGACAATAATGAATAGATTTAGGAATGATTGTGAGAGCCTCTTTGGATATGAGATTGCTAACGAACTGGTATGTATTGTAGATGAACTTTGTTATCCAGATCATGATCTTAGGGGTAACAAGAAACACTTAAACAAAGCACAAAGATTATCAATGGAGAAATATATAAGTAAAATGGCTGTAATTAATAGAATGGCATTTGTTAAGGGGTTGAGTTAATTATGTCAAATAACATATTAATGATGGAAAATAGACAGTTAATTCCTAGGTGGCATACATCTAGAAAATTATTCAAATATCACTATGCAGCACAAAATAAGCTAGGAATAAAAAAGAGTAATTTAGTAAATGACTTTTGGTTTGAAAAATCACTGAATCATTGGAAGGAATCACCAACAACTGCAAACGCGATTGATCTATTTATAAGATATATTCAAGAAGATGAAAGAGATAACTCAACATTTAACACCCTCCAACGATTTCTACTTGATAATTTTGATGCTCTTCCAAATGCTGTACAAAACCTTGTTTGCCCAAAATTAAAATTGATCGATAACTCTTCTGGCTACTCTACTAATCCCGAACAAGTTCACCTTATAATTAATAAATTAAAGAACATTGTAAAGTTAAACCCTAGAGATTCATTAAGCTGGATGGATCTAGGGTTTTATTACTCTATATTAAGTGAATATAAAAAAGCAGAATATTGTACTGGAATAGCTAAAAACCTTGATCCACAGAATTCCTATATTGCGCGAGCATATGCTAGGTTTTTAGTACAAATAGATGATCCAGAGCAAGCAATTTGGTACTTGAAAAACATTCAAGGAATTAACACTAACCCACTTATACTTAGTGCTTACATGGCAATAGGTTCAGCATTTGAACTAATAAAACCTAATATAAAACCTGCTCTATTACTATTAGAAGGTTGGAAAGGAAATCAAGCTAGAATATCGGAATTAGCAGCCACTGTAGGTACAATCGAAATTCAAAATGGTGCTATAAAAAAAGGTAAAAAACATCTACAACAAGCTTTAAATGAACCATCTGAAAATGTTGTAGCTCATGCAAAATGGTTACATCATAAACATCGAATTATTTTCCCAAATATACCTGAAAACAATACCTCAATTGAAGGTGGAGTTAATGATTTATATGCCAAAAAATTATTTTTACAATGTAGAGATAAGTTAGTAGAAATGTATGAATTTCAGCCATATAGCATAGGGCCAATTGTTGATGCTGGCTATTTGAGCATAGCAGGATTAAATGACCCACAATTTGTTATAGATATTTCAAATAATAGAATACCAAAATCTCATATGGGTTTTGGAGAGTTAAATAATCTTATTGTTGCAAAGTTAATGAAAAAACAAACATTGGATATTGATGTCGACCTAAGATTATTATCCAGAAGAGTTAATAGCGAAGATCCTAATAGCGTTGCAACGCTGTCAGCGACATACGGGATGGCATATATTGAAAATGGCATGCTAGAGGAGGGTCGGAATTTATATGAAAACTCGATAAGAATACTAAAAAATAACAACTTAGATCGTACTCTTTGTTTAGCGTATCATTTCTATGCAAAACAACTAGAAGCAGTTTCACCAATAGAAGCAAAGTCATTAAAAAATGAATCAATAAAATTGGCAAAAAAATACCGAATTTTAGAAATGATTGAGTAAGTATTATATGAGTAGAGTAGAACTACTTTAGTTATTTAGTTTTATGAAGCTCCTTATTAGATTCTTTACTTGTCAATTGATTTGATTTTCTCTAACAAATCTATCTTTTCCTCTTCACTCATATTCTCAAGTAAGCACAGTAATTCTGCTGTGCTTTCTGACTCACAAAAAAAATAAGCCACAGGTACACCTAGCTCATCGGCCATTGCCTTTAAGGTCTTGTAGTCAGGTGTATGCTTGCCTTTTTCATACTGATTCATACGCGCACTCGCGCTACCAACTTCCATACCTAGCTGGATACCCAGCTGTTTTTGACTAATTCCCTTAGCAGTGCGAGCTTGTTTAAGCCTAAGAGGTAATGGATTGATGATTTTATCTGCCACAGCTTCAACATGATTTGTCCTTTGATAACTCAGATTGTCTTAGTTTTTTCACTTAAGGTATACTAAGGAATCCTTAGCTTTTTGGAGCTTGTTGTCAAGATTTAATCTGAGCTAAGTAATATCAAGTTACCTATCAATGAAGGCTTGTTGATTTAAGCGTAACAAAATGTCATGGAGTGGCTCGTTAAGCATTGAAATTAAAAACTATTGGTAAAAACCGTGGCTATAAAATTAATTCGTATAAATGAAATTTTGTTTAGTATTATCATTGCCGTAGAGCTTGAAAAATTCACTATTACTCAGATAAAAAACTTGATAATAGAGGCGAATTCTTCAGTATCGCCAAAAGATATAGATCAGCTGGTGCGTCGTGCTTGTGCAAAGCTGGTCAATGTTGGATTTTTGGAGAAAAGAAACCAGGTGAATAAGCACGTTTATTATAAAACAGCACTGTTCGATAAATCACAGCTAGTACCCAGCAACGCGCGAGTCAAAGCAATAGCTATCACGTCTTCAAACTCACAAGAACTAACACGCCTTAAGGCTACACTCAACCAATATCAAGTTGATTTACTTGGATACATTGGGGAAGCGGAAGAGTTTAAACGTCTCATTGAAGAGATCCCCAATTCGAAACCCAGGCTTTATCCCAGATACATGAATGCTCGTAATCAAAGTTCAACATTGATGGGGAAGATTAAAGCTGTAGAGTCATGCCTTAACGACCTCAAAGGACTATGACGGTGAAGTTAAGACAATGGCAAAGCCAATGCGTTGATGCGGCGTTGGCACGATATCAAACTCAAAGTCACTTTATGTGTTTAGCCACGCCAGGTGCTGGTAAAACTATTATGGCTGCAGAACTAGCTGCAAGACTGATTGCTATGGGGAAAATTGATTTTGTGCTGTGCTTCTCTCCATCATCAGAGGTGAATGACAGCATTCGCTCAACCTTTTCAAAGCGTCTGAACAAGCGATTTGACGGGCTAATGGGTGCCATTGGTAGTGTCTATACCTATCAGTTCATGCCCTCCTTAACTGAGGTGTTTTGGCAGCTATTACGAACACATAAAGTGTTTGTGATCATGGATGAAGTCCATCATCTAAAGGGCAATCTTCTTAGTAATGCCAATGCATGGGGAGAAGAGGTACTACTAAACATTCAATATCATGCGGCATATACGTTAGCGCTTTCAGGTACACCTTGGCGCTCAGACAAGGCCCCTATTGTGCTTTCACGATTCACTGAACCAGATAATACAATCCACTGTGATTTTAGCTATGGATTAAAGCAGGCAATTGCGGATAACGTCTGTCGTCAGCCTAATATCGTTTTAATTGATAACAACAAAATCAAACTAGAAATTGATCAAGAGATTGAGACATTTGCATCTATAGCTGAGCTCTTGTTAGATCCAAGATACAGTTATCAGGCGTTAATTAATCATCATCAAATAATGCATTATATGTTGAATCAAAGCGTTAAAAAATTAACTGAAATGCGCCTGAGTAACCCGAATGCCGGCGGTTTAGTTGTTGCGGCGTCAATTAAGCATGCTAAACGATTACTCCAAATACTTGTCTCTGATCTTAAACAAAGTGCGTGCATCGTGACATCTAGCTCAAAGAATCCTTCCTGTATTATTGATGGATTTCGACAAAGTCACACCCAGTGGATTGTTAGTGTGGGGATGATTTCTGAAGGTACAGATATCCCTCGGCTGCAAGTATGTTGTCATTTGAGCCGAATAAAAACTGAAATGCATTACCGACAAGTCCTAGGTCGAATATTAAGGGTTAATTCAAATGAGGCTCAACAAGCTTGGTTATTCACGTTAGCAGAATCAAGCCTGACAGAGTTTGCTTATAGAATTGACCAAGATTTACCAGAGCAATCTGTGGTTATCGAGCAGACTGGCTCACAGGATTTAGACATAGAGTTACCGCAATTAACATCAAGTGAAGCTACTCAAGGGAATATAGGTAATGAGTTACATGTGGATCTGTCAGGTTTTTCATTATCCAATACTAATGGACATGCTAGCGCTTCACATAAGTCAGCCATTGACGAAGAGAACTCTTACAATTTGGCATTGCTAGGTTCATATAAAGAGCAAATCGTCAGAATGTTTGATAATTATTTACTCAGTAGCTGAGCTAAGGTTTGTGGTTTAGAAAATACTCTAGCAATCAGCATGTCTTCTGCTGACATTGCATTTGAGTTATACCTAGAATGCTCAAAAACTTCAGAAATCAGAATATCCTCTATTGGTTGCGTAAATGGATTATTTGAGACTGTCCCTGATGTTCGATTGAAAAGTGTTGTATAAGCATCAGCAAAATGTTGATTTTCTAGCGTGTTAGCACCTGCGAGTAGCGCATTCTTCAATGCTTCTAAAAGAAAGTGTTTTAGAATCCTATTTTCACCTCTACAGGCTGCAAATAAGGGAATTGCCACATGCTTGTCTTCCAGCTTGGGAAGCTCCTCAAAGGGCATGTACTTAGCTAAACCCATCAGATATTGGCGGTAATACTTGCTGTCTTTTTGAAGACTAAAATATTCAAGTTTTCTTCTTCTCACTAAGCGAGATGACCACTGTGGTTCTTCTGCAATTTGTTCGGCCCAAGGCATACCGACTAACACAATAGGAACTCTGGCTTCTTCACTTATATACTTGAACGCATTTGCAATCAGCTGTCTCTCTTGAACTGTTTTGAACTCGATTAATTCTTGAAACTCATTAATGATAAGCAGCTCAACTTTGGCTTTAACCAAGTTATCAACCAGTTTTTTCCTCAAGTCAGTGGCATAGCCATGCTTCTTTCTTTGATGGCTTCCAAACAGTTTAAGATCCATCAACATCTGAGTTAGTGTTGCATCTAATCCTTTGCCACTAGATATACGGCTAACTAGAACTGGTATAGATTC
The DNA here is from genome assembly GCF_025653705.1 of Shewanella sp. SM87. Taxonomy (NCBI): domain Bacteria; kingdom Pseudomonadati; phylum Pseudomonadota; class Gammaproteobacteria; order Alteromonadales; family Shewanellaceae; genus Shewanella; species Shewanella sp. SM87. The sequence goes on along the minus strand of NZ_JAKKSC010000044.1, from coordinate 20,203 downwards.
ACGTCCGTAATTTTGGCTAGCTAATACTTGTTTTTTATAGTGGCTGATTAGATGGCTTTTGCCTACTCCGGTATCTCCCGTTAAGAGCATACATTGCTGATCTGATTGAAAAGTTCGATTAAACCTTAGTTCATCAAAATCATTGAAAATGGTTATCAGCTGAGGATGCATGACAATACAGTCGCTAAATTTACCCAGTTGTTCAATTTGAGTAGGACTTAATGTCTTCATTCAAAAGCCTCTAAATCGTCGTCCCAGTTTTCGAAAATATGGATTTGTTTAGCTGCTGATTTACTAGGTAAAAGTAAGCTCTGATCATCACTTTTCATTTTTATCGTATTTTGGCCTGTGCTACTCACATCAGCCAACTGAGCCTGTTTCTTAACCGCTGTAATTTTTGCTTTGGTTTTGGATGCTATAAATGCTTCTTGCTCTTGTTTAACTCGAGCATGAATAGCCATACGCGCTTTAGCTAATCCCAAATCATCCTTCCCTTCCCGAATAATCTCACGATTAATTTTCTTAATCACTTTATGCTCATGAAGGCTCAAACCGTGGGTATAATCACTATTATCAGTACAGGGGACTTTAAGATAACCGCCTAATTCCTCGAGGTAAACATGGATACTCGATAGATCATCAGGGTCGACTTTAATGATTTTTTTGATGGTTTCTTTGGTTTGTGGGTAATGCTTTCTGTAATCGGCCAAAGCAGTAGAGTCATACATTAACTCTTCAAATTTAAAACCGTTTCTGGTTAATGTTCGCTCACCTGAAATACCCATCAGCACAGTAAACCGTTGTTCGTCCTCTGTACTCATCTTTAGTGGCGGGTAAATATCAAAGCCACGCTGCCACTGTTTTATAGGAATTCGTGTTTCACGTGAGTCTGATTCTTGATGATAAATATCAACAATCCAGCGATGGAATTCTTCAACAAAAGTAGAAAAGCGCATAATGGCGTCTTTTTCAGGTTTATAGTCTTCTTTTGCTAGGATATTCGAGAAGGTTTTACCTGGTATTTCGGTTAAAAAGCATTCGTTAATCGTCCCGAAAAAACGTTCTACAAAAGGCTTTAACCAAGGTTTACGAACTTGATTAATTTGAATGTTAATTCCTGCTTCTTCACACGCATGCTCTAAGCTCTTAGACCAAAACTCAGCTCCATTATCCACAACTAGATTTTCAAATTTACCAAAGCAAGGCCACTCATGTTGAAGTTTGATCCCAAGACCTTCAAATGATTTAGGTTTTATTGCATGTACTATTGCTTTTGCAACTGAAACATATGAAGGTGCTCGATAACTTAAGTGAAACCCCAAAACACAACCGCTGAAAACATCAACAATCAAAGTTAAATAAGGTCTGCCAATTGGGATAGATAATTCATCGTCAATCAGGATTAGATCTAGTGGGGTATGATCGATTTCTACCCGCTCTAATATTCGCGTTGGGGGAATATGGGAAGAGCAATAAGCAAACCATTGATCTGCTTTAAATTTACCATGCCGCGCCACTGCAACAGGATAAGGAGGTAATGACTTTATTCTTTGGTTAAAGCTTTTATAAGAAATGATAGGAATTTGTCCATCAACAATGCTCTCATTTTCAATTGTGATGGCATCTTTATAGTACTGATATGCTGTAGATACTTTAGGCCTTTTAGCATCTAAAAAACGAGTTAGGGCTTGCTCAAAAAATGCTTCATCCCCCTTAACTCGACTCGTTCTATTACCCATTTTGTGTCGCTTAACGACTAATGATGCAAGGTCACCATCACTTTCAATGTAGCTTTTACGCCAACGGACTAACGTTCGCCAGTTAGGCCGCTTGTCCATGGCCGTAGTAAAAAGAACATCAAGAATTGGATCTAGATTTTTTTGAGTCCATCCACCAGAAATTTTTTTGTCTATGAAGACAATGAGTTGATATTTGTTTAACGCATTGTCTCTTAAAAATTCAGGGAAGGTATCTAAGTCTCTTTTGACTAATGCAGTATCCTCTAACTTCACATATTGAATGGGGGTATCTGGTTTTTTAACTAATTCAGACTCACTAAATTCATCTTCAAAATCCATCATTCAATGCACCATACAGCTGGATTACAACCAAGATCATCCTGGCTTAAGTTCGCCTTAACCAATCCTTTATGCATAAGGGAATACAAGTGTGAACGGATTTCCCCTAATGCTAATGATTGCTTTGCAGCCACATCGTTAACACTCATTTTCCCTGTTTTTTTTATAAGATTAAGCAGTTCAACTTGAATGTCGCTCAAGCCGTAAACTCCCGAATATCGATGCAAAATTTTAAGATTATTTAGAATCGGGTTTACACGGATTTGACGTTCAGTGACCAAGATAAGATCTGCACCTAAAGACTGAGCAACTGCTTTCTTTGCTAGAAATTTAGCCCTAAAGATTGGATCGAATGTTTTGCTATAAGGTTTATATTCATGGAACTTTACTGTCCCATCAAAAAACTGAATTATCGCATCAGGAGTATAGGGCAATCTTTTGCCCTCAAAAGCGTAATAGAACCCTTCAGGCTGGCTACCAAACACCTCTATACAATCATTGTATTCATGATGAAAGCACGCATCAAACTCCAATGAACTTTCACACATTATCGTTTCGCTAACTTTTGCGCTAGCGAATTTAAATACGTTTTTGTTCGGTGATGGTTTGCGTAAGCTTCTTATATACATAAGTATAATTCGAACGAATAGTGTACATTTAGTGTACTGGCATGCAGTTTTTTGTCAATCTATGGGTTATTAATTGTTCAACATACTAATATTAAAGAAAATAGCTTTTGTAACATGATTACAAAAGCCATTTTTATGTCATTGAATGAGTTAAATTTGTCAGACTATGGGTACGTTATGTCAGTGTATGGGTTCAGCGACAGAAAGCATACAATGTTCGCGATGAGAAAAATCTTCGCTATTTCATCGCGGCTTTTACGTAGACATCGAAACGGTTTTTCTTGGTTTCAATAACCGTATTAGGTTTAACCCCATCCAAATCTTCGGCATAATCAGGGCGCTTAACGACGACACGTTTAGTTGCTAAGGCTAAAGCTGGGGTGAGTAAGCCATCGGCATCTAAATCGGCACCGACTAAGGATTGGAATACACGCATTTCTTTTTTAACAAGGGCCGATTTATCACGGTGGGGGTACATAGGATCGAGGTAAACCACATCCACCTCTTGTGCCAATTTCGATAGTGCTTCTAGGCTAGATCCATGAAATAGGCGCATCCGCTCACGCATCCAATCGCCAATTTCAGCATCTTGATAGGCGCGGCGTAAGCCATCTTCAAGTAATGCGGCAACCACAGGATGACGTTCAACCATAGTTACTGTACAACCAAGGCTTGCGAGCACAAATGCATCGCGCCCTAAACCCGCAGTGCCATCGACCACACTCGGTGTTACCCCTTGCTTTAATCCCACCGCTTTAGCGATAGATTGGCCACGACCGCCACCAAACTTACGTCTATGAGCGACGGCGCCAGTCACAAAATCCACCACTATGCCATCGAGCTTAGGCTCATCGCGTTTATGCAGTGATAAAGTATCTGATTCAAAACGCAATTCGAAGGTCGCATTCGCATCGTAGACGAGTTGCCAACGTGCACAAATATCCACAAGTGTTGGGTATTGCTGATTGAAAAAAATCGGGGTCACAGGCTGTCTTCTAACCAACGAAAATGATGGCCATTATGCCTAAAAATCTCGTTTATGAATATGCTAGTAAGCAAAACACATCACCAAGCTCATCACTGTATTAGCCAATTTGTCTCAGTGCGCCCTTAATAATTCAAACAAGTATCACACTGTAATATACTGATTTATAAAGGCGGCAATCTATTTGTATAACAGTTTAGTGATTTATGTTATATGTTACGTCCCCAGCCAACCTGCGTGACTTCCGTACGGGATAAGGACTTTTTTTGCTTCAATGGCTAAAAGGTTTTTTGTTTATCAGGGAGCAAGATTTTTTAAATCCTGACAAAACGATATTAAAAACCAGCTTATTGCGGATTATTCTGCTCAGTGGTGCCATCTTGACCACTAGCATAGTGCTGCATAGCTCTTTAATTGCGTATGAGTTAAACCTCACTTTCATTATCAGCATTACGGTCAGTTTTTTAACCGTACTATTCCTGTCTTTATGGTTTACGCGCAAATATTTACTCGTCAGCTCTATCAGCCTGCTGGCTATGGTTATTGCAGCCTGTTTATCTATGCTGTTGTTTATCCCTGACTTTAACTTATCGCAGGTGGGTATTACTTTCTTATATACCTTGCCCTTGATGGCGCTTTTCCTGTTTGGCAGAAAAGTCGCTTTTATTATGATGTGTTTCAACGTATTGCCTTTTTTACTGCTACTGCGTAACCAAAACCTGCCCCCCATTATTGATATTGATATCAGCCTACCTGCGACCCACGCTTATCTAAACGGTTTGCTGTTTATGTTTTTTAATATCTGCATCCCGTTGTCGGCAATGCGCCTGCTAAAAACCCAGAAAATCCATGCGCAGCAAATGATCCAGCATCAAAATGCACTGCAACATACATTAGATCAATATGCTGAAATCTTTGAAAATAATGGTACAGCCTCCTTCTTCTGCAATGAGGATGGAGTCATTCTCAACCTGAATAATGCCGCGAGGGAAATCGCTGGAGAAGTCACACTAAACAGCACTCGCCTATGTGACATTTTTGAACTTACCGAAGATACCAGCACGAATTTACTGGCGGCCTCGTTTCCGACCCATTTAAAGAACAATAACAGCACTAAATATCTGCTGCAAAAAGCCTCATTACAGCACCATGATACTTTGTTGTTTCACTGCCACGATGTCACTGAACAGGCTAACCATGCGATTGAGCTGAGTCGACTTAAAAAGCACCACATCAGCACGCATTTCTATGATTTAGTGACGGGATTACCCAACGAAAATCACTGGTATAACCCAGCGCCAAGCTTGATCCATCAGGAAATGACCGTAGCCTTAATCAAAATTGATAATCTTAGCCAAATTAATGCTGCTTTCGGTATCAGCGTCGGAGATGCCATCCTAAAAGCCTTTGCTATTGAACTCAAAAATCGCTTTGGTCATATCGCAAAAATATACCGATTTAGAGGAGCATCGTTTGCACTCGAGTTTACTAGCCTGCCGCTTATCTCCCCTGAAAACCTAGCGCTACAATTACGCGAGCGTATTCCAACAAACCTACAACTTAAGCAAGAACAACAGACTGAATATCATCTCGAGTGCAGAGTCGGTTGCAGCTCAGGTAATAAAGCCTCACCGCAGCAAGCCGCAGAGCAATGTTTAATTGCCATAAAACAAACCACCCAAGCTAGCCCAGTGATGGTGTATTACATTGGTTTGATTAACAATCTTCTCGAAGCTTCATCGCAAAAAGCCAGAATCCGTGACGCACTGAAACACAACCGCCTTGAAATGTGGCTGCAACCTAAAGTGATGGCCAATGGCCACATTACTAGCTTTGAAGCGCTAGCCAGAATGTTTGATGAAGACGGCACTATGATCATGCCGAACACTTTTATCCCCATCATAGAGTCATCTCAATTGCAGGCGATTTTTGCGATAAAAGTCTTCAGGCAATTACTACAACTGATCCGTTCTTGGCCTAAAAATGTACCTCTGGTCAGGATTGCCTTTAATTTATCTGGGCAAGATATTCTGTCGGATCGCTTCTTTAAAGTGTTAATCCAAACCTATATGAATCATCCTGAACTCATCCCATTGTTGGAAATTGAAATTACTGAAACCTCTGTATTTTCAACCCATAAAGAAACAGGCCGACGCCTAAACACCTTAGCTCGCATGGGGGTTTCTATCGCTATTGACGATTTTGGCACTGGCCATGCGTCATTAAGCCAGCTCATTGATATCAGTGCCGACACAATTAAAATCGACCGTTACTTTGTCAGTCAAATGGGCATTAGTGAACGCCATACCCAAATTGTTAACGCTGCCATCCTGTTAGCCAAGAGCTTAAAACTCAACGTCATTGCCGAAGGTATCGAAACCGAAGCCCAGTTATTGCAACTCACTGCGCTAGGATGCGAACAATTTCAAGGTTATTTATTCGGTAAACCCGCACCAGCGAATCTCTGGCTGAAAACCTTTCAAATGCAAACCCCCACACATTGGTTTGCCAATAAAAAGAGCGCCAACTGAGGCATTAAATTTACGCCTAGAAGCATCGCAGGTATAATTGGCGACTGGCATTTGCCTCTCTTTGCTATGTTTGCAAATTACTAGGATTACCCCATGTTAAGTTACCGCCATGGTTATCACGCTGGCAATTATGCCGATGTGTTGAAACACGCCATCTTGCTACAAACCTTGCAGCTGATGCACAAAAAAGACAAACCACTCGTGTATATCGATACCCACGCAGGTGCGGGTGGTTATGCTTTAAGCGATGAATTTGCACAGAAAACAGGTGAATACCTCGAAGGTGTAGCTAAGCTTTGGGATAAAACTGACCTACCACAATCGCTGCAGGACTATGTCGCCGCCGTGCGCCATTTTAATGAAGAAAATCCAGAAGAACTCAACTTCTACCCAGGTTCACCCGCCATTATCGACATGGAGCTAGGGCCTAAAGATCGCATGGTCTTGCACGAGCTGCACAGCACTGATTATGTGTTATTGGATGATTATTTCTGCGAAGACAGACAAGTTAAAGTGATCAAAGGTGATGGCTTAAAAGGCCTTATCGCCGCAGTACCACCATTAGAGCGTCGTGCTCTGGTGCTAGTCGATCCTAGCTACGAGATGAAAACCGACTACCAAGATGTGGCCGAAACCCTGATAAAAGCGCACAAGCGTTTTGCAACGGGCGTGTTTATCCTGTGGTATCCAGTCGTAAATCGCGCTCAGACCGAAGGTATGCTATCGCGCCTCGCCAGCAGTGGCATTAAACGTCAGCTGAGAATTGAACAAGCCATTAAGCCCGATTCAGATGAATTTGGCATGACAGCGGCAGGATTATGGATCATCAATCCACCTTGGCAGTTAGACGAAATCGCAACTGAATTAATGGATTACTTGGGTAAAACACTTGGACAAGTGGACGGTAACATTACCGTAAAATGGGAAGTCGGCGAGTAACCTTCGACTCGAATGACGGCGATGATCTCCGGGTTTTCGCCACTTCATTTTAGCTTATCAATGCGGTTACTAAACGTCCTTCTGCTCGCGGTAACGCTTCAATAAAATTTTCACACGCTCAACATAGGCTTGGGTTTCAGGATAGGGCGGAATGCCATTATACTGAACCACGGTCGTCGGCCCCGCATTGTAAGCCGCGCAGGCCAATGCGACATCACCATTGAACTGTTTTAGCATTTGTGCCAAATACTTACTGCCACCTAAGATATTCTCTTCAGGCAAAAATGCATTTGCCACACCCATCTCTTTTGCTGTTTCTGGCATCAATTGCATTAATCCCATGGCGCCAGTTCGCGAAAGCGCACGCGCATTAAAGGCTGATTCCGCGTGGATCACAGCGCGGATTAAGGCGGGATCAAGTTGATGCTTATGGGCTGCATGGGAGATCAAGGCATCATAATTAGCGGTAAATAGCCGAATACCATTCCAGTCTATGGTCGAATCGGGACGACAGGCAAAACAGTCATATAACAAAATTTGATACTGGTTATTTGCGGGGGCTTTGTCGGTAAATACGGTGACACCATTAGCTTGTTGGTATTGATAAATTTTGAGTTTTTCTAGACCTTCACTACTCACTATGCCGCTCTGTGAGTACCGCGCCACAATACGCGGCTTAGCTTTTTCGCGCGCCTCCTCAGCATTTGCATTTATCATCAAACTCGATATCAATAATAAGCACAGGCCTAGCGCCTCAAATCTGCAGGGCAATGAAAAGGCTGCAAAAGTCAGTGTACGAGCAAGCGCTGAGCGAGTAAGCAACATCAAAGTCCCGTGTACTGATTAAGTTTAAGTACTTCAATAATAGCAAAGAGTTGCTTCATTTCTCGGTTTATCTGACTAAATTCTACTGAAAAGGTTGCGCCATGAAAAATGGACTGCATTTGAAAATGCGTTCTGCGATTCGGCAGGAACAAAGTCAATTTATTGCGGAAAAATGCACATTGAATATTGCCATCGAAATGTTTGGCAAGCTCCTGTAAGCGCTCCATAAATGCCGTATTGAGCAAATAGCGTGACTCGATTTGATCCGTTGAAAACACGTCGAACTCTTTTTCAAATTGCGGATCTTCAAGTTTGACTCGTACCAGTCCCGCATGGCTGTCGGACAGGAAATTGGCTACACCACCGCGATCCCTCAGCACCACAGTGTGGCCCATAAACGCTTTATGGCTACTCAGCTCAACCACTAAGCCACGAAACTGGGTTTCCGTGCGGGTCACAGTTCTGCGCCTGCGGGTACTGACATCCAGTTCTTCGACTTGCACATTCTTGGTCAGGGTAAGCTCATTGACCGCCAACTCAACGCCCTTATAGCAGCCTTGTATATAGTCACCGAAGCTGACTTTGTCGTATCGCGGTAATACTTTAGCCGCAACGAGTCGATTCATGTCGAGGCGCATTTCGCGGCTATAAATAAAATCATCGCCGAAATATTTAAACATCCGCGGATAAATATCATTTTGAACCAAATGCTTAAACTCACGAGTCGGAGCAAAGCTCCACCAGCTTAATCCGACTAAGGCAAGCAATGGCAAAGGCGGGAAATAAGCGCCGCCGCTGTAGTAGCCAATAACGGTGAGCAAGCTCAGCCCAAGCACTATCATCAAACTCAAATACAAACGTTTACGCGCCGCCTTAAGGCAAGCCGCACGCTTAGTTTCATATTTGCGACTGATGGGCGCGATATGTTCTTCGTAATACGCTTCGAGTTGAGGTAGTTCGTCAAAATCCGCAGACAAACCAACAGGCCCCCGATAAGTCCGAATCGGGCTACCTAAAATAAAAGTGATGATATTCATATTGATGTCATAGTATTGCAGGGTGATAACTCACCCTGCACAGCTAAGCTTACAAGTATTCGGCCGCATCTACGGGCGCTTTTGCCGCTTCGCTCACCTCATAGAATGGCATCACTTTAATACTCGCCATAGAAGCGATAATCGAGCCGGGGAAGATTTCTACCGCAGTATTTAGCTCGGAAACTGCCGAGTTGTAAAAACGCCTCGCAGCTGAGATATGCGCTTCGACCTCGTTATAGGTCTGCATCGCCTGCAACATAGTGTTGTCGGACTTGAGCTCAGGATAGTTCTCCACATTCACCATCAAGGTACTCATTTTGTCGTTCAACCGCTCAGCCTGAACTAAATGCTCTTTAACGGCACTCGGATCGGCCTTGTTGTAATTATGGCTGAGCTGAGTGCGTAATTCGGTGATTTCAGTGAGCAGTGACTTTTCATGCTCCATAAATCGTTTAGCAATTTTTAGAATATTAGGCACAAGGTCGGCACGCTTGGTCAGCTGTACATCGATACCCGACAAGGCTTCGAGCGCGGTATTGCGCTTTTTGACTAGGCTGACGTACCAAAGATAGGTCACGATAAAAATCAGCGTTAATCCCAATAACAATTTTTCCATCTTCCATCCTTAGGTTTCTTATTCTTGTTAATAGGATACAGCTAACCATAAATGAGTGAAAATTTCACCTGCGGGCTGATTAAGACAATGAAATTACTCGCTGGTCAGAGCTGGCGATGTTATCTAACGAGCAATCATCAACGAAACTGGCCATATTCAGCGATGAAAAGTGATCATCTGCATAAAAAACAGCATTTAACCTATAAATTTATCGATATTCAGCTCCGATACAGCAAACAACGTCTATAGTGATATGGCACAACATTAGAGCATCCAATTTTGCTCGTGAATACTGGACTCCTCGAGAGTCCATTTTTTTATCCTAATTTTCGCCCTCCTCACTTCAACACAGTCAATAGCAACATTTAAGTTTCAATTAAAACTTAACAATCATACTTTGCCGCTAATTTTTTAACTTTTACCTTAGCTTTCACTCCGAGTCTTGCACCTAGAGTTATCCCCTCAGCCACGTCATCCACAATCGGCCGTCGGCAATGTCTCGAGTCTGTTATAGGGTCAAAATATTGCGCTGCGTAAAGGTCGACATAAAGGAAGGACGATGAGTTTTAATTCCGGCGATATTCCCCCACAAAAAGCTTCTGAACCCAATCCACAACAGGGCGATATCAGCTCTAGTGGTTGGTTTGTACGTTTTCTCAATATTGTTGAACGCTTAGGCAATCTGCTGCCCCATCCAATCACCTTATTCGCACTGTTCTGTGTTGCCGTGGTCATTATTTCAGGTATTGCGGGCTACTTTGGGTTAACCGTGGTCGATCCTAGACCTATTGGCTCACACGGCCGCAGTGCCGACGGTTTAATCCATGTGGTGAGCCTGATGAACGCCGAAGGTTTGCGGATGATAGTCTCGCATCTGGTGACCAACTTTACTGGCTTTACACCGCTCGGCACTGTGCTCGTGGCGCTACTCGGTGTCGGGATTGCCGAACGCTCTGGCTTATTATCTGCGGCTATGCGTGCTTTAGTCATGGGCGCCTCTAAACGATTAGTCACTGTGACCATAGTATTTGCCGGCATAATGTCCAACACCGCTGCCGAGCTTGGCTATGTGGTACTTATCCCTATGGCGGCGATGATTTTCCACTCCCTTGGCCGCCATCCACTTGCAGGTTTAGCTGCCGCTTTTGCCGGGGTTTCAGGAGGTTATAGCGCTAACTTATTGCTTGGTACTGTCGATCCCTTGCTATCGGGCATTACCGAAGCTGCGGCGCGTATGATAGATCCTCAATACAACGTCGGCCCAGAAGTAAACTGGTACTTCATGTTTGTCTCCACCTTTGTGATCACTTTCCTTGGCGCCTTTGTCACAGAGAAAATCGTCGAACCTAAGTTAGGTCAATACCAAGATGATGATGCAGACGAAACCGTACTGCAATCGATGGAGAGCATCAGTGCTATTGAGAAACGCGGCTTAAAATGGGCTGGGTTATCTATGTTAGTGCTCGCGGTTATTTTAGCGATTTCAGTCGTACCAGAAGGCGCACCGCTGCGCCATCCTGAAACCGGTCTCATCTCAGGTTCGCCATTCCTCAAGGGCATAGTCGCCTTTATCTTTATCTGTTTTGCCATACCGGGCTTTATTTACGGCAAAGTCGTGGGCAGCATCAAAAATGATAAAGATGTCATCAATGCCATGTCCCACAGCATGAGCACTATGGGCATGTACATCGTCCTCGTCTTTTTCGCCGCGCAGTTTGTCGCCTTCTTCAACTGGAGTAATTTAGGCGCAGTATTGGCGGTGTTAGGTGCCGATGCACTGCAATCCATAGGCTTGACGGGCCCAATCGTATTTTTGTTCTTTATTATGCTCTGCGGCATTATCAACTTGATGCTTGGCAGTGCCTCGGCCCAGTGGGCCATTACCGCTCCTATTTTTGTGCCTATGCTCATGCTGGTTGGTTATGCGCCCGAAACGATTCAAGCGGCGTACCGTATTGGGGATTCGGTGACTAACTTAATCACACCTATGATGAGTTACTTTGGCTTGATCTTAGCGGTTGCCTGTCGTTACCAGAAAAACCTAGGGATAGGTACGCTGATCGCCACTATGCTGCCGTACTCGCTCGTGTTTTTCGTGGGTTGGACAGCGTTCTTCTTCCTGTGGGTATTTGGCTTTGGTCTGCCCGTTGGGCCAGGAGCCGCGACTTACTACACGCCTTAATCGCAATAAAAAAGGCGTCGATGATGAAGTCGACGCCCTTTCTTTATTCGATAGCTTTAGTCGTATAGCCATTCCATTAACAGACTGCAGATCATCAAAAAAATACCTAGATTAAACACATAGGTCTGTAGGGTAGATTTTAATGTCGAGTCCTCAGCTTGCGATACTATCTGGCTCACTGACATAAAAAATAATTGAGGGGCTAGCCCCATGCCCACAAATAACACTGCAGCACCGACACAGCGAGTTAACTCTGGCAGTACAAGCTCCTGCAAGTAAAATGCATAAACGCCATAGGCCAAAAACGCCAGCGCTATGCCATGGCATACCATTCCCACGATAAGTTGCTTAGTGGCAAGATTACCCCACGAAAACACCATGTCACCCCTACACTCAGCTTAACCACAACTATTGATACTATTGGGCGCGCAGTTTATCTCGCTTACGATTAATCTGCACCCACACAAACCAACCAAATAAAATACCGCCAATGGGATAAATATAGAGCGCTCTTTGCAGTTCCGCCCAGAATGGATCGCCCGAGACAAAATAATGTATTAAGGCGACCACGAGGGACGTCAGCATACCCCAGAAAAATACGCCAAAGGCCAAAATGACGTACATCTTACCCTTAGCAATGAGTGCATCTAGTTTTTGCAATTCCAACGCAGCATCATCCATGTTTCGTCCTCTTAACTGCCTCAGCGCAATATGCCAGAACTCGCGCACAGTGCCTATCCATCTTTATAACTAACAGCATTAAAATAACAAAAAGCCCTGCAATTGCAGGGCTTTAGTTTAGAAGTTTAGAAACGATCGAGCTTATTCAGCTGAGTTTGGCTTCTGTTCTTTAGCTTTCTTCTCGCGCTTACTGAAGAGACGCTCCACTATCACGAAGAATAATGGTACGAAGAAGATCCCTAGGAAAGTCGAGCTCATCATACCGCCGAGTACACCTGTACCAATGGCGTTTTGACTACCAGAGCCTACACCGGTACTGATAGCTAACGGCACAACACCCAGGCCAAAGGCTAGAGACGTCATTAAGATGGGGCGAAGACGCACACGCACCGCATGTAAGGTCGCCTCAACTAAGCCTGAACCTTTCTCATAGAACTCTTTAGCGAATTCCACAATCAAGATGGCGTTCTTAGTCGCTAACCCTACTGTGGTTAACAGCCCCACTTGGAAGAACACGTCGTTTGGCAAGCCGCGACCATTCATTGCAATCAAGGCACCGATGATCCCGAGCGGAACCACGAGCACAACTGCAAAGGGTACCGACCAGCTTTCATAGAGTGCTGCCAATACTAAGAAGACCACTAAGATCGACAGAGCATACAGCGCTGGCGCTTGGTTACCCGATAGACGTTCTTCATACGATAGACCGTTCCACGCGACACCAAAACCAGGAGGAAGCTGCTTGGCTAAGTCTTCCATAATTGTCATAGCTGCACCGGTACTGAAACCAGGAGCCGTGGCACCCTGAATGTTCATCGATGGTAAGCCGTTAAAGCGTTCTAAACGTGGAGAACCGTATTCCCATGCACCAGTGGCAAACGCAGAGAATGGCACCATGTCACCCTTGTTATTGCGCACGTACCAAGAATCTAAATCTCCCGGTTGCATACGATACTGGGCATCACCTTGCACATATACTTTCTTCACGCGGCCACGGTCAATAAAGTCATTCACATAAGAACCACCCCAAGCCGTTGCAAGCACATTGTTCACATTAGTGATTTCAATGCCTAACGCGCTCAACTTAGCGTGATCTACATGTAATTGATAAATTGGCGCATCTTCTTGACCGTTTGGACGCACACCCACCAGATTTGGATTCTGTGCCGCCATACCAAGCAGTTGATTACGTGCCGCCACTAACTTCTCGTGGCCTTGGCCGTTCTTATCCTGCAGGTACATGTCGAAACCGTTCGCCGTCCCCAACTCGATTACCGCAGGCGGTACGAAGGCGAATACTAAGGCATCTTTCATCTGACCGAACACACCCATAGCGCGACCAGCAATAGACTTCACATCCATACCAGGCGCTTCACGCTCAGACCAATCCTTCAAACCAACGAAGGCGATACCCATGTTTTGCCCTTGACCCGCAAAACTGAAGCCCGCCACGCTAAACACCGATCTCACGCCCTCCTCAGCCATAAAATGATCAGACACTTTCTCCAATACTTTTAAGGTACTTTCTTGAGTTGAGTTAGTCGGCAAAATGGCTTGCGTGAACAAAATACCTTGGTCTTCATCTGGTAAGAATGCCGTAGGCATACGGATAAAGATCCAACCCACTGCAATAACCAGCACAACGTAAATCGCCATCACTCTAAAGCCGCGCTTGATGATCCCAGCAACGCTCGACTCATAACGATTAGTCAGTTTATCGAAACTACGGTTAAACCAACCAAAGAAGCCAGTTTCGATATGAGCATGGCCCTTCTTAATCGGTTTGAGCATAGTCGCACAAAGTGCAGGTGTTAAAATCAAAGCAACTAGAACAGACAACGCCATCGCAGATACGATAGTGATAGAGAACTGACGATAAATAACCCCCGTTGAACCTGACATAAATGCCATAGGGACAAACACTGCGGAGAGGGTCAGACCGATACCGACTAAAGCACCGGTAATTTGATCCATCGACTTACGCGTCGCTTCCAGTGGACTTAAGCCCTCCTCGGCCATTACCCGCTCGACGTTTTCCACCACCACAATCGCATCGTCCACCAACAAACCAATGGCGAGCACCATAGCAAACATGGTTAAAGTGTTAATCGAGAAACCCGCTAACGACAGAATCGCAAAGGTTCCCAGCAATACCACAGGTACCGCAATAGTCGGGATCAAAGTTGCGCGGAAATTTTGCAAGAAGAGGTACATGATGATGAACACTAGTACAATAGCTTCAAGCAAGGTATGTACTACACCTTCTATCGATTTTTCAACGAAAGGCGTTGTATCGTATGGATAAACAACTTCTAGCCCTTGCGGGAAGAAAGGTTTCATCTCAGCAATTTTTTCACGAACGGCTTCAGCAGTATCAAGCGCGTTAGCACCCGTTGCCAGCTTAATCGCTAACCCTGTCGCAGGTTGACCATTATACAGTGACACCACAGCATAACTTTCAGAACCTAATTCAACCCGTGCCACATCACTTAGGAAGACGTTTGCGCCTGAAATATCCGATTTAAGGATAATTTTGCGGAACTCTTCCGCCGTTTGTAAGCGGCTTTGAGCCGATACCGTTGCGTTCAACTCTTGGCCAGCCACAGAGGGCGCGCCACCTAACTGTCCAGCTGAAACTTGAGCGTTTTGAGAACGAATCGCAGCGATAACGTCTAAACTGGTCAAGTTGTATTGAGTCAATTTCAACGGATCTAGCCATATACGCATCGCATATTGGGCACCAAACAGCTGAATTTCACCTACGCCAGGTACGCGACTCATAGGATCTTGAATGTTCGCACCAACATAGTCAGCGATATCGCCTTTATCTAACGAACCATCGGTCGATACGAAGCCTAATACCATTAAGAAGCCTGAACTCGACTTGTTAACGTTAACCCCTTGCGCCTGCACCTCTTGCGGTAACAGGGTCATAGCGCCCTGTAACTTGTTCTGTACTTGAACCTGTGCAATATCCGGATCGGCTTCAGCGTTAAAGGTTAAAGTGATCTCAGCATTACCAAAACTGTCACTGGCTGAGGCGATATAACGGAGGTGATCGATACCCGTCATACGTTGCTCAATCACCTGAGTCACAGAATCTTCAACAATCTTAGCGGAAGCGCCAGGATAGTTAGCACTGATCACCACGGTCGGTGGTGCAATGTTAGGATATTGGGACACTGGCAGCGAGCGGATCGAGAGGATCCCCGCCAGCATAATAATCAAGGAGATCACCCACGCAAAGATGGGGCGATCAATAAAAAAACGTGCCATAGCTATGCCCTATTGTGCTTGCGTTTCAGAAATAACTTTGGTGGTTACTGGAGCGCCGGGACGAACTTTCTGTAATCCTTCCACAACCAACTTGTCGCCCACAGTTAAACCAGAAGTGACTCGCCATTGGTTGTTAATCACTTCTGCGGTCGTCACTGTTTTCGCTTCGACTAAACCTTGGTCATTCACCACCATAGCCACAGCTTCACCCTTAGAGTTACGCGTAATCGCTTTTTGTGGAACCAAGATAGCCTGTGGATCAGTGCCCGCATTTAACATAGCGCGAACATACATGCCAGGTAACAAGATACCTTCAGGGTTAGGGAATTCTGCGCGCAGAATAACTGAGCCAGTGTTTGGATCCACGCTCACTTCAGCAAACTGCAACTTACCCGGATGACTATATTGAGTGCCATCTTCAAGCAATAATTTCACGTCTGCATTTTCTGAAGCTTGTAGCTTACCTTGCTGCAACTTAGCTTTAAGACGTAACAACTGAGCACTCGATTGCGCGATATCCACATTGATAGGATCAAGTTGTTGAATCGTCGCCAGCGTTTGGCTCTGGTTGGCAGTGACTAACGCACCCGCAGTCACACTCGATTTACCGATACGACCAGAGATAGGCGCTAATACTTCAGTATATTGCAGGTTGATTTTAGCGGTGTTAATCGCAGCTTCAGCCACGGTTACATTCGCTAATGCTTCTTTATAAGCCGCTTCAGCTTCATCGAACTCTTGCTTACTGATGGCGTTGGTTTTTACCAATTGCTGATAACGTGCCGCCTTAGCTTTTGCTGAGGCTAAGCCCGCATTCGCTCTGGCTAAATCAGCATTGGCACTCACTAAAGCAGCTTTATAAGTTGAAGAATCAATCTGATACAAGGATTCACCCTGTTTCACATTGCCACCTTCAACAAAACTACGCTTAGTGATAATACCGTTAACCTGTGGACGAACTTCAGCCTCGAGGAAAGCTTTACTGCGTCCTGGTAATTCCACCTGAATCACTTGTGGCTGGGCAACAACATTAAGGATTCCCACTTCCATACTACGTGGACCAGCACCCGCCTGAGCGCTCTCTTCTTGAGGGCTGCAAGCTGCCATCCATAACGCCACGCTTATAACTGAGGCAAGTTTAATTGTCTGCCGCATGAGAACTCCTTCAAATATTAACTGCCCACATACCAGTACACTTATTGCGCTGACACGAGCCGTAATTGTAACTAAAATCAAATCCGTTATTTATCTCATAGCCTATATGAATCAACAAGGAAGATAACGAAACTAAATTGTAAACTAATGAAAATTTTCACTCATTCAGCATTACTATATTCATCGAATTGTTATTCGATTTAAAAAATCGGTTAACTTTGAGTGGCATTGTTAGGGAGATATGCCGTAAAACACCCAATAAGCCTACTCCATATTGAATATGTTGCAAATCTGTTCATATTCTAGACTTGCGGCAGGCCAAGGCCCACAGCTCAATGACGTTAGCTTAACCGTCACTTGTTGCAATAATTTGTACATAGAGACGAAAACGCAGCGCGCTTGTTTTTACTCAGGCCACTCTCAGCATCAAGTCGTTAAAAACGACCCTATCAAGACTGACAATACCGAAAGAGAGTAAGCAAAGAGCTGGCTTCAGACTGCTTGTGCGTAAAAACATGAATACATCCGATAGCGGATTGCTGTGCAGTTTATTACATCTACTATTTGTGCACGGCTAAAAGGCAGCGCCAGCGTTATGAGGTAACGCCACACAATTAAACAGTCACAAATAATAGCTAGCGGGCTATTTTAGTGGTTACCCCAAAACGGAGCAAACCCGAAATTCAGATTAATACCCCATTAAATGAAACTCAGACTCCCACAAATAATGCTTCTGTAATGACAAATATTGCTAGCAAAGCAATATTTGTCTATTAAAACTAATTTGTTCATCTTCAATCACAACTTAACAGGACTAAATTCGATTATCGCCCACGCTGCAAGCCAAAATACGGCTGATATCAGCCAAACAACGACCCGACTCCTGTTGCCACTGATTAAATACGGCTTGTACTTGCTTAAGCGCCGTTTGTGATGAAAAGCCCGCATCGACTAACTTATGTGCTTTAAAATAACCTTGTACATCATCGGTTAACAAAAAAGTATCTTTGCCAATACCGCGCAGAAAATAGGGACCCGTATTCCCGCCCAATCGAGTACCTCGTTTCTTTAAAAATGCCCACAACCCGATAATATCCTGCGTCGGCCAAGCGGCGATCAGCTGCGCCAAGCTGCCATGTTCGCGAGCAACATCGTGGATCATCAGAGCATTATCATAAATGGCTTGAGTCTTTTTAAGATGGCGAATCAAGGTCGCATCACTTGCCCGCGCTTGAATTTGCTCAGGCGATAACATTAATACTTTATGCGGTTCGAACCCAAAGAAAGACTTCTCATACTCGGGCCATTTGTTCACAACCACCCGCCATACAAAACCACTTTGAAACACCTGACGGCTCATCGCCGACAATAATTCAGCATCCCGATATTGG
The DNA here is from genome assembly GCF_025653705.1 of Shewanella sp. SM87. NCBI lineage: Bacteria > Pseudomonadati > Pseudomonadota > Gammaproteobacteria > Alteromonadales > Shewanellaceae > Shewanella > Shewanella sp. SM87. The sequence goes on along the minus strand of NZ_JAKKSC010000044.1, from coordinate 1,878 downwards.
CGAATTTCATCATCAGACAGGCAACCAGACAATAAGGCTTCGAGTCCAGCAGGTCCGCCTTTGCGCTCACTGGCTCTGGCATAAATAGATGAAAAACGCTCTAACTGGCTCATATTATTACCTTTAAAATGATTAAATCCCGACACTTCCTATATGGGCTCATAATACCTATTTTTACCCCTGATGGATCACTTGGCTTTGCCAAGAAAAATTGTGTTTATTCCAGCATTTTTTAAGAAAACTCTTACAGCAAGCGCTTCAATTACGACTAAAGTTAAAACGTAAAGTCCGTAAAAGACTGGGTTTGGAGTGAGTGCCTATGGAGCTTTTTTATCACCCGTTATCACGCTATTCACAGAAAGTGCTCATCGCACTTTATGAAAAGCAGGCCAACTTCTACCCCAGAATCATAGATCTACGCGACCCTTTGTCCCGCAAGGAATTTCACCAACGTTATCCGCAAGCGCGAATCCCCCTGCTTAAAGCCCAAAATGAACAGCTGATACCCGAATCCAGCATTATTATCGAGTACTTAGATAGGCATTTTGAAAACAGTACCCAGCTGCTGCCACAAGAACCACAACGCAACTTACAGGTACGTTTGTTCGATCGCATCATAGACAATGATATTAACAACCCATTATTTCAATTAGAAAAGTTAAAGCACATAGAAGACAGCAATGAATTCGAAATCAAACAATTAGAGAAGCAACTACTGACACAGTTTCAACGCTTAGACGCGCAACTCACACAACATCATTGGGTCTGTGGCGACAGTTTTACCTTAGCCGACTGTGCACTCATCCCTTGTTTAAGCTATAGCTTCCAACATCTAAACCTGTTGGATTTAGATGAAATCGTGCGCTATTGGCAGCAGGCACAACTGCGTGGCGCTTGGATGTTAGTACAAGAAGAGGTGTTACTGGCTGAGATGGAGGAAACGGCAGGAATAAGAGGCATACCTTAGCGAGTAAGTCATGCCTCAACACAATCACATATTGCGTTCTTTCTTCAACTGCAAAAACGCTTTCCACTTCACGACTTCTGGCGGCAACTCAGGTGCAGGATCGGTATAACCCGCCTCTTTCACTAGTACATCTAACGGCACTTGCTTACCTTTGCACACAAACACACCGCGCACATGCACGATACAATGTAGGCCACGTTCGCTCACAAAGCGTTGTTCAATATAGAAATATTTTTCATCCCAACCGACGACTTTGGTTTCAATCTCAAAGGTTTTCAGCGGCTTAATATCGCGAATATAAGTAAATTCGGCGGCGTTGACTATCGGCATCCACTTCAACTTTAAGAAACGTTTCAGCAGACCCATCTCAGCCAACATATAAGTCCGCGCCAGATCCATAAACGCGGGATAGCGAGAATTAGTTAGATGGAAATTGATATCGCAATCGCTCGGTAAAGCACGATAAGTGATACGGCTTGTCCCTAGAAAATCGATCTTACGACAATGGCGCGTGCGCCAGAATAACAACCAAAACAAACGAAAATACAGATTCATAACGCGCCGCCCTTGAAATAAGAGCCACAGGCTAACAGAGGTCATACCACAGGGCAAGCGAGATATAGCTCACAAAAAAGACGCCCTAGGGTAATGCCGTTCACTTAAGAGTGAACGGCATTTTTCTTTGGTCTAACCGGGAACTTGTTTTTGCTCATTTTAAGAACTCGTGGATATGCCCTTTCCCGTTTACCATCCAGCTTAAATTGCCGTGCATTTCGTTCTATATCCAATACGTCTCTCGGGACATTCCCCGGTGTTTGTGATGACAGTTGTGTCAACTTGAAGATGATATAACTCGCCGCATCTCGAAAACTCAGTTGATTGGGGTGGACCGATGATTGGGGTGGACCGAT
>NZ_JAKKSC010000043.1:0-29472 GCF_025653705.1 Shewanella sp. SM87 | reverse complement strand
TATTAACTAAAATTCAGTTACTATATTTACCTGATTTTAAAGAGTTTTATTTATTTCGAATGGAATTAGTGCGCACTGATTTTGTCTGAAAATCATACCAAAACACCTAAATTTAAATACGACTGTATACCCATACATTGTTAGTCGATTTCTGGTAAGGCCAAGCATAGGCAAATAGATAAGAATTTGTATGGCAGCAGGAGTGGGAATTTTCGGTTGAGCTAACGAGCCGAAACACGAAATGGGGCAATAGCTTTTTAGCAGAACGGGCAGCGAGAGGGTTAGTTAGGATTGGCATTATTACGGAAGTGACCGTTGGTGGCATGGTTGCTCATTCACATCTATGTGATCGCAACATTCGTAAATCCATGTACAGCAGATGCCACCGTCGAGCCCTCAAGGACGAGTTTACGGCGTGTCGCTGGAGCAATATTGCCAATCGACACTGCACATGTTGTGAATCTTTTTCGAAACTAACTTTGATGAATTGAAGCTTCAACCTAATCCGGTTTAAACACGCCGATCACATCACCGGTGGCTTTTTCTGTGACCTTTTCATCGGTTTGCTGTTCACGGTAATCACACTCTGTGCATTCAACGGTTTCGATGCCGTTTTCCTTGTAGAGTAAAATGCTGTCTTTGGCGCTGCATTTTGGGCACTTAGCACCGGCTACGAAACGCTTTTTGATTTTAGTGTTTGTCATAATAGATAAAGGACCAGATAGCAGGGCCAAGGGACTCGGCCGAAGAAATTGCCGCTATTTTGCCACACTGATGATTGAATACCAGTGTTACCTGAAAGTATGAGGCCTTAGGTCGATGTGATGCGATTCGCTAAAGATCATCCTGAAAAGTCGAATAATTGTCCTAGTTATCGGGTCAGGCTGTGGTTTGAAACTGGGTTGTACGCTATTATCTGTGCCCTGACGAATTCACGTTCTAACCAAGTTGTAGTTAATGATCAGCATCAACCAAGCGCAATTAATCCGTGGCAGCAAAACCCTGCTAGATGAGACCTCTCTCACGATTTATCCCGGCCATAAGGTCGGTTTAGTCGGTGCTAACGGCACAGGCAAATCTTCACTGCTCGCATTAATTTTAGGTCACTTAAGCCTAGATAAAGGTGAATTTAGTCTGCCTTCTGGCTGGCAAATTGCCACTGTGGCCCAAGAAACCCCTGCGCTCGACGTCTCGGCACTGGAATATGTGATCGATGGCGATAGCGAATATCGCCAATTAGAAGCCCTATTGCACAAGGCCCAAGAAGAGAACGACGGCAATGCCATCGCACTCTTACACGGCAAAATCGACGCTATCGGTGGTTATGCGATTCATTCGCGCGCGGGTTCATTGTTAGCGGGTCTGGGCTTTAGTGAAGCCGAGCAAAGCAATCCAGTGAAAAGCTTTTCGGGTGGTTGGCGTATGCGCCTCAACTTAGCCCAAGCGCTACTGTGCCGCTCTGACTTATTACTCCTCGACGAACCGACCAACCACTTGGACTTAGATACCATGTACTGGCTCGAAGGTTGGATTAAGTCCTATCAAGGCACGCTGATTTTAATCAGCCATGATAGGGACTTTATCGATGAAATCGTTGATGAAATCGTCCACGTTGAAAATCAAAAACTCAATTTCTACAAAGGCAATTACAGTGCCTTTGAGCGCATTCGTGCCGAACGCATGTCGCAACAACAGGTTGCCTTCGAACGCCAACAAAAAGAACGTGCACACATGCAGTCCTTCGTTGACCGTTTCCGTTACAAGGCAAGTAAAGCCAAACAAGCGCAGAGCCGCTTAAAGGCACTAGAGCGCATGACTGAGTTGTTGCCGTCTCAAGCCGATAGCCCCTTTTATATGGAGTTTCGGGCTCCAGAAGCCCTGCCCAATCCACTGATTAAAATGGAGCAAGTCGCGATCGGTTATAGCGATAAGCCAATCCTGAGCAAGGTGCATTTAAACTTAGTACCGGGTGCGCGCATTGGTTTACTCGGCCGTAACGGCGCGGGTAAGTCGACGCTCATCAAACTGTTATCGGGCCAATTGTCACCACTGACAGGTTTGTATGAACCTAACCCTGGCGTCAATATTGGCTACTTTGCCCAGCACCAAATCGAATTTTTACGCCTCGACGATACGCCGATGCAGCATTTAGTACGTCTGGCACCCAACGCCAGAGAGCAAGAGTTGCGTAACTTCTTAGGCGGTTTTGGCTTTAATGGCGATATGGCGCTCTCACCTGTACGCCCCTTTTCTGGCGGCGAGAAAGCCCGTTTAGTGTTAGCGCTATTAGTTTGGCAACGCCCTAACCTATTGCTGCTCGATGAACCCACCAACCATTTAGACTTAGAGATGCGCCACGCCCTGACAATGGCATTGCAAACCTTTGAAGGCGCTATGGTTGTCGTCTCGCATGATAGGCATTTACTGCGATTAACCTGTAGCGATTACTATCTGGTGGATCAAGGTGAAGTACGCGCCTTCGACGGCGACTTAGACGATTATCACCAATGGTTGCTCGATGCGGCGAAAGCCAACTCGAATCAAAACAGCACCAGCGACGAGATCAAACCTGCCGCCGATAAAAAACAGCAAAAACGCCTCGAGGCCGAGATCCGCCAAAAGGTATCGCCGCTCAAGCGCAAACAAACTAAGTTAGAAACCGAGCAACAAAAGCTGAGCGAACGCCTCGCCGAGCTAGAACACTTGCTGGCCGATAGCGAATTGTATGATCAAGATAACAAAGCCAAGCTAACCTCGGTATTAACCGAGCGAACGAGCTTGACGCAAACCTTAGAAGACAGTGAAATGCAATGGCTCGAGTTGCAAGAAGAGATAGATGCAATGGAGCAAGAGGTCATGGAGCAACAATAACTCCAGCGTTCTTTTAAATAAAAGTCAGTAGCAGCGGCAATACAAGGAAATAGTATGGCGGTTTTAACCCAGTTCGACAGTCAACTCTGGCAATGGTGTGATATGAGCTATGCGCAAAACAAAGCGCTCTGTCTCGAATTGCAAAATAGCTGTCAGGTGAACGTCAATCTACTGCTACTGGCACAATATTTAGATATCACTATGGATGTGTCTGGGCCGCAGCAATACAGCCCAGACCAATGGCAAGCACTGATGAATGCTGTAGGTGAATGGGATGAAAGGTTTCTCACGCCCTACCGCAAATTACGTAAACTCGCTAAGTCCAGCCTAAATGAGCAAGAGTATCAGCAGATGCTCGCCGTTGAGCTAATGATGGAACGTAAAGCGCAGCGAACCATCTTGAATAAACTCAATGAACTCAGCCCAAGCGGCCAAGCAACAAATCTAGTGAGCTACTTAAGCCTGTTTGGACTCAGTGACATTGATGCCAACGAAATCGGCCTCATTGCGCCCTGACCTAAGTTAATCAAGTTAGAACAAGCTCAACCATGTTAGCTCAAACTCAATCAAATTGACGTGAGCCGCTAACAGCTGCGGCCTTGCGGATAGCGTTCACAGTCATCCTTGATCACCAACCAGTTCAACTGACTCTCAGTATAAATATGGTACTTAGGCTGAACTTGGTTAGCATCGTCCAGACTCGCTATGCTCAAGGTCAAATAATCGGGATATTGAGTATGTCGGTAAGTTAACGATGTACCGCACTTGTCACAAAATCCACGGCGAATAAACTCAGACGATGCAAACTCAGTCACCTGACCTTTAAGCCAAATCACTTGGCTGAGTTTAAAATCCATCCAAGCCCCAAATGCAGAGCCCGTGCTTTTTTGGCACGAACGGCAGTGGCAATAATCCGCATCAAAGGGTTCACCTTCTATCTGATAACGAATCGCGCCGCATAAGCAACCACCTTCCCGTAATGTGTTTTCAGACATTCACACCCCATCAAGCTTTATCAAGCTAAGCTGCATTTTGATAAGATAACATCAGGCTTTACCGTCAGTGAGCTTCTGTGCGAGTGCGGTGGCATTACGTGCCGTGATGCCATAAATCGACAGCTGCGGGTTAGCGCCAAGGCTGGTCGGGAAGATAGAGCCATCCATTACAGATAAATTCTCTAAATAGTGCGACTGTCCATAACTGTTGACCATAGAAAGCTTTTCATCTTCGCCGAAGGGACAACCGCCCATTACGTGCGCCGATGCAACGATAGTGCGCAGTGGCGCGAGTGACATCTGCGCAATGCTCTCTTTGGCGTCTTTCCACGAGGATAAGTAAGGCATGCCATCGCTGATCGGCAACACTTTTAAGGCGCCAGCCGAGAATTGTAACTCCGCCATACTGGCAAAAGCGCGTCTCGCGGCCCGCCAAAAGGCATCGGTCAGCGGATAATCTAAAGCAAAACCCTTATCCGTTAAGTGTACTTCACCGCCTTGACTGTCGGGATGATAGCCATCGCGGATCAAAGCGATAGTCACTTGCAACTGATTGAATTGTGACATTAACTCAGCATGACTTGTACCATAACCTAAGGTTTTAGAGGCAATTAAAATCGGATGCACCGGCGGCACTTCAAGTTTATAACCCAGCTCACCATCGGCGCCATTGTTCCACACAAATTCATCGGAATAGATAGATTGCGGCGCACCGCTATGGCCATTGATCGAATCGGCAAATACGCCGCCGGATAACAAAGTAGGATGTAAAAAGGTGCGTTTACCCAAAAGTTGGTGGGGATCGGGCACTTGCGAACGCATCAAAATCGTCGGTGTATGGATAGCACCCGCACTCAAAATATAATGTTTAGCCTTAAATAACAGCTCAACGTCAGTGGGTCGTAAATTCACATCCAGCGCCTGCGCCTTTAACGCAAACACTTGGCCATTATGGTGCTCAATCTTAGTCACTTTAGCGCGACTGATCAGCTGCGCGCCTTTCTCAAGTGCCGCGGGAATCGTAGTGACTAGCATAGATTGCTTCGCATTGACCGGACAACCCATGCCGCAATAGCCGGTATTCCAGCAACCCGCCACATTGCGTTTAATCACAGTGTATTCCCAGCCAAGATTGATACAACCTTGCTTCAGGGCGGCATTATTGCGATTAGGCTCATAATTCCATTCATGAATGTTGAGCCGTTGTTCCATTTGCTCAAACCAAGGATCTAAACTCTCGCGATTAAGCCCAACAACCGATTTATGTTGCGCCCAAAAGGCTAACGCCTCGGTCGGCGTGCGAATAGAAGTGGTCCAGTTAACTGTGGTTGAACCACCGACTGCGCGACCTTGAAAAATCCCAATCGCCTTGTCGGCGGTTTTCATCGCCGCAGCTTGTTGATACAAGTTGGGATAAGCGACCCGCTCTTCCATATTAAAATCGCTGGAGGATTTTAGCGGTCCCGCCTCAATCATGATCACGCTCAGCCCTGCTTGGGTGAGGATTTCAGCCGCCACACCGCCGCCAGCACCTGTGCCGACAATAATCACATCAGCTTCAAACTGCTGGTTTTCTTGCAATTGGCTCGCATCAGTGTGCAACCAACCAGAGTTTAAACCATTCACTATAGGATCTATGATTGCCAACTTGAGTGCTCCACTGTCGCGGGTAAAATGCTTATTATTCGGCGTTTAATTAGGTTAAAAATGGACTCGCTATTTGAACAGCTCAGGCTTGGCATAATGCAGGCGGCTCCAGTGCTCAGGACAAGCGTAGTAACTTGCCATCACTAATTCGCGCAATCCGAGATAAGCCGTTTGTAACAAAGCAAAATAACTGTGGCGCCAGGTTTCTAACATATCAGTTAACTCGGCGGGAGAGCGCATCAATAGCGGCGTCATGCTCGAGGTGAGTACTAGTAAACCAAGACGATTTTCGAGCATATCGAGCAGCTCAAACAATTCGGTCTGCTGCTCATCGGGTAACACAGCAATCGACTGTTTGATGGCATCTAAAGTGCGGTTTTGCGCCGCTAACTTATGGATGGCCACATCAGGCAAGGCGCCGTCGAGCATCACAGGCAAAAGCACGCTAAACAACAAACGATAATCTTTACCTTCGCTATCCTCGGGCAAACTAAACTCAGGAGAATAGAGATTAACCCCTAAGGCTAACGCAGCCGTACCGGCAAACGCACCCATTATAAAGGTTCGTCGCTTCATCTCTATCTCCTAATTATCAACCTAAATGTCGGCCTAAATATCAGCATAAAAAACAATTGTGCTACAATGGCCGCGAGTTTATACCCAAGCGACCTCAAAATACGAATTTCAGCATTTTGAGTTGGTTTGGGTATAAATTAAACACACGTTTTAATTTTCAGCAATAGCCGATACCAAGATAAACATCTATGCCAAATTCCTTTATGCCACCTTGGTGGGCCAAGAGCCCCCATATACAAACGATTTTACCCGTATTCACTAAAGTGGCCAAACCAGCATTACAGCGGCAGCGCTTAGAGTTACCCGATGGCGATTTTATCGATTTAGATTGGCAGGATGTTCCACAGTCTGGCAAACCGATCGTGGTGATCATCCACGGCTTAGAAGGAAGTGCTCAATCCCATTATGCGCGGCGGATACTGCAAGCCTGTAAGGAACAGCAACTCGCAGCCGTCGTGCACCATCACAGAAGTTGTTCGGGTGAGGCTAATCGCCTCGCCCGCAGTTATCACAGTGGCGATACGGACGATTTACAGTTTAGTCTATCGACACTGAAAAGCGCGTATCCGCAATCGCCCTTATTAGCCGTAGGTTACAGTTTAGGCGGCAATGTGCTGACTAAGTATCAAGGCGAATATCAGGATGATAGTTTATTAGCCCGCGCTGTGGTTGTCTCTGCGCCGCTGCAATTGTCAGCCTGCGCTAAACGCTTGGAAAATGGCTTTTCGAAGGTGTATCAAAGCTATCTAATCAAACAGTTGCAACAGAAAATAAGCCATAAACTAAATGATCCCGACTTAGCCATCTCTATGCCGCTAAGCCAGTTACAGGTCGACCGTTTAAATACCTTCTATGATTTTGACGATAAAGTCACAGCGCCATTACACGGCTTTGACGGCGTCGACGATTACTATACGCGTGCCAGTGGCTTACCCTTTGTCAGCCGCATAACTAAACCGACGCTCATCATACATGCTAAGGACGATCCCTTTATGACCGATGAAGTGATCCCCCAATCAAGTCAATTGTCGGGCTATGTGGAATACGAACTGCATCCCTATGGCGGCCATGTCGGCTTTATTGAAGGCGGTACACCTTGGAAACCGCGCTTCTACCTTGAGCGACGGATCTTACATTTTTTACTAGGCGATCAAAGTGTTGACTCACTTAGCGCAGACCCAATCAACGGCGACAATATCACCCAAGGAAACACCGATGCTCATTCCCTATGAAACCCTGTTACAACTCCCAAAGGAAACGCTCGCCAATGTGATCCGCGAATATCTCTTAGGTCAAGTGGAGGATGGCAGCTTTGCCAGTCTCGATGAACAGGAACTGATGCAGGCGATAGTCCAATGTCAACAAGCACTTAAACAAGGTAAGCTGAAATTAGAGTACAGTGAGGACGATGAGTCCTTCGCGATACGCTCGGCGGATCAAATAGCACAGCAGCAAGATTGACCAGTCCTATCTCTGTACCGTATAAATAGTACTCGCGTTTTTATCGCTTCCCCATAAGCGGCTCTTTTGGTTCCTAGCTAGGTAGAAAAAATGTCAGCAAAACATCCCATTATTGCAGTTACAGGCTCATCAGGCGCGGGAACCACCACGACGACCACCGCCTTTAGCCATATTTTTCGCCAACTCGGGATCAACGCCGCCTTTGTCGAAGGCGACAGTTTTCATCATTTTACCCGCGCCGAAATGGAAGTCATGATCCGCAAATCCCAAGCTGAAAACCGCAATCTTAGCTATTTTGGCCCAGAGGCTAATAACTTTGCTCGTTTAGAGCAATGCTTTCGCGATTACAGCACCACAGGCCAAGGTGAAACCCGCAGCTATTTACACACCTTCGATGAGGCAGTGCCTTTTAACCAGATGCCCGGCACTTTTACCCAATGGCGACCACTACCTGAAAATACCGATATGCTCTACTACGAAGGCTTACATGGCGGTGTGGTTACTGGTGATGCCAATGTCGCCCAGCATGTGGACTTGCTGATCGGCATGGTGCCCATAGTCAACTTAGAGTGGATCCAAAAAATTATCCGCGATACTTCAGAACGTGGCCACAGCCGTGAAAAAGTCATGGGGTCAATTGTGCGCAGTATGGACGACTATATTAAGCACATGACGCCACAGTTCTCCCGCACTCACATTAACTTTCAGCGAGTACCGACGGTCGATACCTCTAACCCATTTAGTGCCAAAGATATTCCGAGCTTAGATGAGAGCTTTGTGGTGATCCGCTTCCGCGGTATCAATAATGTCGACTTCCCCTATTACCTCAATATGATCCAAGGTTCATTTATGTCACGGGTCAACACACTCGTCGTCCCCGGCGGCAAAATGTCGCTGGCGATGGAGCTGATCCTTACGCCTTTGATTAAAGATTTGATGGAAAAACGTCAACAACTTAATACTCCAGAGGCGAACTGAAACCTTGAGGATTTGTGGGCAATTTTGACTAAAGGCTAAGGAAATAAAGTCTTTTTTTGCAATGGATTAAGTTTTATTTAAGCCACTCGCGCTAATCTTGTCGGCATCGGGATTTCAGGCGAAAGAACGATAGTTGGCATACTCTTGGGAGTTAATTCCCCCATCTTGATCTGTTGATTTCCTTGAGTATGTCAGCAACCTTTTAACGTAACTTTAAGTCTTCAGAGTTAATTCCACATCCATACTTGATCTGTTGATTTCCTTGAGTATGTCAGCAACCTTTTATGAAGAATGAATTCCACATCTATGCTTGATCTGTTGATTCCCTCGAATATGTCAGCAACCTTTTTAATGTGACTTTATATAAGTTAATTCCGCATTCATACTTGATCTCTTGATTCCCTTGAGTATGTCAGCAACCTCTCAGAAATCTAGACTTTAGATTCTAGGAAAATAGAACATTCGTAAACTCACTCACAGAACGCTGCACTCACAATAAGAGCAAAGCCCGTTGCATAAATCGTGAGTCAAAAAGTGACGTTCTGTAGCAGTTTGCTGTGTGCCGTTATCCGTAGCCGCAAAGCGGCGTTCTAGCAGTTGCAAAGCAACGCCCTAGATTCTAGCAACAGCGTTTTTTGCTGCGTCCTAGCAGGCCAAAGACCGCCCTAGATTTTTATACATCACCATACACTCTAAGGCTATTCCTCTGGGCGAACAGTAGATAGATTCCTCCTCTAAACCCTCACCACCAAAACCACAGTGGCGATAGAAATCCACCGCATTTAAAGTTGATTCTAATCTGAGCTGGGCAATCCCCTGATTAAAAGCCATAGTTTCAATAAATTGCAGCAGCACTTTACCAACTCCTAACCCCATAGCATCGGGGGAAACAAACAAGGCTTCTAACTGAGCATAGGGTTCATCCAACATGGCCGTGCCGACCACAGTCTTAAGCTGCGACTCGTCAGAGGACAACTCTGCCACATAAAAATGTGCATCGACGATACGACTAAATTGCTCGGTCAGTTCGCCCTCGGTCCAAATCACCAGATCGCCCGCATCATAAAATCCGGCGCAGCCTTTATTAATAGCTGCATTACGGATATCCCAGCAGACCTGAGCATCAGCTTTCGTCGCTTTTCGTATAGTTATCATCATGTTTTCCAATTAAAAATGCTCAGCCATAACATGCCATGAAGCCGCTAAAACGCCAAGTAAACGAGTGTTCTAATCTTTCAACCAATAAAAAACCGCCCGTAGGCGGTTTAATCAAAGCTACAGAACCTTAATGGATCTTAGCTAACATATCTGACTTAGTCTTAGCGCTAGACTTAGCCTTTAATCAATTCACTAATAGTCAATACGCCGTGGGTTGTTGCACCCGCGCCCCACATGGCAGAAGCTGAATCTTCAAAAGCGCCCGCTAAATCAACGTGTAACCATTTAGCTTCGGGTGACACGAAACGCCATAAGAAACCAGCGGCATTAGAAGCACCACCTGCACCGCCGCCTTTCATTGCGCGGCTGTTTGCGGTGTCAGCATAGGCAGATGGACACATTTCTTTGTGCCAAGGATCCAGCGGCAGCGGCCATACTCGCTCGGCAACGCTAGTGGCTTTTTGCTGGGCCAGTTGCAACACATCCGCCTGTGGCGAGAAAATCGCGTTGTAGTTAGAACCCACCGCCATCACAGCGGCGCCTGTAAGGGTCGCTGCATCGATAATAAAAGGTGCGCCTGTAGCAGAAGCAGCTTGTAGGCCATCGGCCAACACTAAGCGCCCTTCCGCATCTGTGTTCACCACTTCAACTGTTACACCATTTTTGTAGGTCAGAATATCACCTAACTTATAGGCGCGACCGCTGATCAAGTTTTCAGCACAACATAAGAAGAGTTTAACGCGTTTGTTGAGGCCAGACTTGATCGCTAAACCAAGTGCTGCAGTCACAGTCGCCGCGCCGCCCATATCGCATTTCATGCCTAACATGCCTTCAGAAGCTTTGATACTGTAGCCGCCAGAATCAAAGGTAATCCCTTTACCCACAAGCGCCACAGACACGGGTGCATCGGCGGCTAATGGGTTGAAGTCTAACGCTAACATTGCTGGTGGACGCTCACTGCCGCGACCGACGGCATGGATACCAATCCACTGCTCTTCAAGCAGCGCTTCGCCTTCAATAATCCGATAACTTACCTTGTCGCCACCAACGTCAGCCAACCATTTTGCTGCTTGTTGGGCAAGCTTCACTGGCGACAGGTTCTCAGGCGTATCGTTGATCAGTTGACGGGCAAAAGTCGCCACATCGAGTCGACGTTGCAATTCTGCTTGCACAGACTCATCACCACACCAATGGATTTGATAGCCTGGTTTTGCCGTCGCGAAACCTTGGGCAAACACCCATTGGCTATTGAGATCCCAAAACTGCCCAGCTAATTCCACACAGCTAATGCCTTGACTGCGCAGTTTACGGGCCGCCATTTGAATTTGACGTAGCTCATCGCCACCCGCTAAATGAATTTGCGCACCGTCGGCAGTATAAGTTACATCAGCCTTGCCCCAGTGCGCGGCTGGCGTTTCTTTAGTTAATTGCACTTTCATCAATTCAGTTACTTTTAGTTCACTCATTAGGGATCCTTATTTTTCGATTCGTTTTAGAACAATCAATCAGAACAATCAATCAGAACAATCAATCAGCAATCAGAACAAACTTTATGGCGGCAGTTTACTGCTAGCAGACGATGACGCAAAGCGATTGGCTAAAGTTACTCAGGTAAAATCTGTAAACATTTGCGAAATTTGCTAGGCTTTGCGACCTTGAACAGCCGAGATAGGTCTATCGATGGAATTTACACCGCCACTACAACAGGGCATTTTATTGCGCCGCTATAAGCGTTTTCTGGCCGATGTGCAGCTAAGCGATGGCAGTGAGATCACCCTACATTGCCCCAATACCGGCTCTATGCGTAATTGCCTGTATCCCGGTGAAACTGTATGGTTTTCTACCTCTGATAACCCTAAACGTAAGTACGCCCATACATGGGAACTGATGACCACGCCAGATGCTGGCTTGATCGGTATCCACTCGGGTCAGGCGAACACCTTAGCCGAAGAAGCCATCAATAAAGGTATCATCAAGGAACTCACGGGTTATGATAGCCTCAGCCGTGAAGTCAAATACGGTGATGAAAATAGTCGCATCGATATCCTGCTACAGGGTGCTCAAAAACCCGCCTGTTATATAGAAGTCAAAAGTTGTACTTTGCTCGAAGATGACCAAGGTTATTTTCCCGATGCTGTAAGCCTACGCGGTCAAAAACATTTACGAGAATTGATGCACATGGTGAGTCAAGGCCATCGAGCCGTATTGCTATTTGTGGTGCAGCATAGTGAAATATTCAGTGTTGCCCCAGCAGCACATATCGACCCTGAATATGCTAAGTTACTGAAAATGGCTGTGTTAGCCGGCGTTGAAGTGCTAGCCTATCGCTGTAAAATCTCCCCTACAGAGATTCACCTAGCCCAAGCCTGCGATGTACGAGTATGATGTTAAGGCTGAGTTAAATTTGATTTCATTTGAATTAGCGAACATAGTCAAAAAATTCAATCAAAGCAGAATGAAAAGTTTGCCTCGATGTGAAGATTCTGCTATAGATAGCGGCCGTTCTTAAGGACGCCCTACAAACGCAAATGATTACAGGAGATGCGTTATGCCTGAAGGCACCAAAAAACTTGGCGTACTCGCTATCGCAGGTGTAAATCCTTACCAGGAAAAGCCGGGTGAGGAGTATATGAACGCTAAGCAACTGGGTCACTTCAAGACAATTCTTGAAGCTTGGCGCAATCAGTTGCGTGAAGAGGTCGACCGTACTCTTAGCCACATGCAGGACGAAGCCGCAAACTTTCCCGATCCTGTTGACCGTGCAGCACAAGAAGAAGAGTTCAGCCTCGAACTTCGTGCTCGCGATAGAGAACGTAAGCTGATCAAAAAAATCGAAAAAACACTGCAAAAAATTGAAGAAGACGATTTCGGCTTCTGTGATTCTTGCGGTATCGAAATCGGCATCCGCCGTCTCGAAGCGCGTCCAACAGCCGATCAATGCATCGACTGTAAAACGCTTGCAGAGATCAAAGAGAAACAAATGGCTGGTTAATCAAGCATACTGGGCGGGGATTTCCCCGCCTATTTGTTTCTAGCAACTCGTAAACTCGACGAGCTTAAGCCAAGCTCACTCCAATTTACCCCGATTCGCTTTTCTCTTAGCATCCCTCTAAAATACATCCACTTTTACCGTCGCGACTTTAAAACGCCATCTAGTTGTTATGTCAAAGCCATTACATTCCGATTTATCCAGCCAGCCCTATGTCGGCCGCTTTGCGCCTTCGCCTTCGGGTGCCTTGCACTTTGGCTCGCTTATCGCCGCCCTTGGCAGCTATCTGCGCGCCCGCTCGCTACAGGGTAAATGGCTAATTCGCATCGAAGATATAGACCCACCGCGGGAAGTCAAAGGTGCCGCCGATGATATCTTACGCACCTTAGAAGCCTATGGATTTGAGTGGGATGATGTGCCTCTGTATCAAAGCCAGCGCACAGCGGCTTATCAAGCGCAAATTGACTCGCTACTCGCCCAAGATAAAGCCTATTTCTGCCAATGTAGTCGCAAGCAAATTCAAACCATGGGCGGCGTCTACGATGGCCGCTGCCACCGATTGCCACAAACCCAGTCTGCAAATCTTGTTAGGTCGGGTGCGGTGCGAATCGTCAACACGGCGCAAGTGCAAGAATTTGATGACAATCTAATGGGCCATATTTGCGTTGATAGCCATTTTGCCGCAGAGGATTTCATCATCAAACGCAGCGATGGCCTGTACGCCTATCAATTGGCCGTGGTGCTCGACGATGCCTATCAAGGCATCACTGAAGTGGTTCGAGGCTGCGATTTAATCGAAGCCAGTTGTCGCCAACTGAGTTTGTATCAAAGCTTTGGTTTAGCCGCACCGCAATGGTTGCACTTGCCACTCGCCTGCTTAAGTAAAGGCTTTAAGCTCTCAAAACAAAATCATGCACAGGCAATTGATACACTTAATCCACAGGCGAGCCTCAATGCGGCACTGACATTTTTAGGCCAACCCCCCGTCGAAACCCGCGGCTCTGTGGCGCAAATGCTCGCTCAAGCCGTGGATCAGTTTCAATTATCCACTATACCGCAACAATCTGAGATACTGATCGAGCCCTGATATACTCATTAGGCCGCATTTGGTATATGATAGCCGCCAGATTTTTAATCAAATAACAGATCATATTTCGAGGTGTCCCATTTTTCGCCGTATCAGCCAATTCTGCAAACAGCTATTTGAAGACGCGCCTAAAACGACCGCTCCGACTCCAGCTCAGATTGAACCAACAACACCTGAACAAAGTTCCGGTGCTTTGAGTTTAGAGTTAGTACCAAGAGATGCCCATACCATCTCGCGCAAACAAATCAGCGAGAATGCCCTTAAGGTATTATACAGACTGAATAAATCTGGCTTTAAAGCCTATTTAGTCGGCGGCGGTGTACGCGATTTACTCTTAGGGATTGAACCGAAAGATTTCGACATAGTGACCAATGCAACACCGGAAGAAATCAAAAAATTATTCCGTAATTGCCGTGTTGTCGGTCGCCGTTTCCGCTTAGCGCACATTGTTTTCGGCCGCGATGTGATTGAAGTCGCCACCTTCCGTGGTCACCATGGCGAAAGCAATGAGAAAGTCTCGAAAGCCAATGCCGAAGGGCGTTTGCTGCGCGATAACGTCTATGGCGAAATCGATGAAGATGCCGAGCGCCGCGACTTTACCGTCAATGCCCTCTATTACGATATCAGCGATTACTCGATTCGCAGCTACGGCGGCGGTATGGCCGATCTCAAAGCTGGCACGCTGAGATTAATCGGCGATCCAGAAACCCGTTACCGTGAAGATCCGGTACGTATGTTAAGGGCGGTGCGTTTCGCCACTAAGCTCAACATGGGTATCGAAACAGTCACAGCAGCGCCGATTAAACAATTAGCGCCACTGCTCAAAGATATTCCGGCAGCGCGTATGTACGAAGAAGTGTTGAAACTCTTCTTTGCAGGCAAAGCCTTAGCCAACTTCGAATTAATGCAAGAATACAAGCTATTCGCGCCGCTGTTTCCGCAAGTGGCCGCTCTGCTAAAAGATGATCCTAAAGGTACGACCATGAAAATGGTGCAAGCCATCATGAAGAGCACAGATCAAAGAGTTAACGAAGATAAGCCGGTCACACCTTCATTCTTCTATGCTGCGCTTCTCTGGTATCCACTACGTCAGCGCGCCGAAGATATTGCCGTTGAAAGTGGTCTGACGTTATATGATGCCTTCTTTGCCGCCATGGGCGATGTGATGGAGCAGCAATGCCAAACCATTAGCATTCCGCGCCGTTTTAGTACGCCGGCAAAAGACATTTGGCAATTGCAGTTACGCTTCGATCGTAGCCAAGGCACCCGCGCCTTTAAACTGATGGAACACCCTAAGTTTAGAGCCGCATATGATTTGCTCTTGCTCAGGGGCGAAGTCGAAGCGGGTAATGTCGCTAAAAGTGCCGCTTGGTGGCAACAATTTGTCGAAGCCGATGAAACAGAACGTTTAGCCATAGCGCGTAGCGGCAGTAAATCGCCAAACCGCAACCGTAATGCCACCCAACGTCGTCGCCGTCCTCGTGCACCAAATGCCGATGGTTCAGCGCCGACGAGCGCACCTAAAGCGAGTGGCACACCTAAAGTTAAAACGGCTGAATAATGCCCCGCGTCTACGTCGCATTAGGCGCAAATCTTGAAGATCCCAAGGCTCAATTGGACAATGCCGTGACGGCATTGTCCGCCTTAGACAATAGGCTCGTCGTTTCTCCCTATTACCATTCGACGCCCATGGGCGATGTCGTGCAACCCGATTATATTAATGCGGTGGCGAGTTTCGATACTGATCTTGCGCCATTAGCTTTACTCGATGCACTGCAGCATATTGAAAACACCCAAGGTCGAGTCCGCCTAGAGCGTTGGGGGCCTAGAACCTTAGATCTCGATTTACTCTTGTATGGTAATGAGAACATTGATATTCCTAGACTCAAAGTGCCCCACTACGGCATGAAAACGCGCAGCTTTGTGCTCGTGCCTTTAGCCGCAATTGCACCGGATCTGATTCTGCCTTGCAACACTGCCATCGACAGTCTTATCGATACAAAAATGTTGGCCGAGTTACAACAACTGGGCATTGATCATTGAAGTCCGTCCTCAGTTAGCTTATAACACCACTTCTATTTGGTTTGAAGATCATCCATATGTCTAAAATTACTAGCTCAACCCTGTTGAAATACAAACAGGAAGGTAGAAAATTCACGGCACTGACAGCCTATGATGCCAGTTTTGCCAGCGCGTTCGATAGCGAAGGTGTCGATGTGCTGCTGGTCGGCGATTCTTTGGGAATGGTTCTCCAAGGCCATGACGATACCCTGCCCGTCACTACTGCAGAAATCGCTTACCATACTCGCTGTGTTCGTCGCGGTATTGAACGTGCCCTGCTGATCGCCGATATGCCCTTTATGAGTTACGCCACGCCAGAACAAGCCATGGTCAACGCCACTGAGTTAATGCAAGCTGGCGCGAACATGGTCAAAGTCGAAGGCGGCCACTGGTTACTCGAAACCGTCACTAAGCTCACCGAACGCGGTATTCCTGTATGTGCCCACTTAGGCTTAACGCCTCAGTCGGTTCATGTGTTTGGTGGTTTTAAAGTGCAAGGCCGCGATGCCGAAAATGCCCAGCGCATCCTCGACGAAGCTAAGGCTTTAGAAGCCGCGGGGGCTCAACTACTCGTAGTGGAATGTATCCCTGCGCCTCTCGCTGCGGCGATCACTCAAGCCTTAACGATTCCAGTCATTGGAATTGGCGCAGGCGCATCGACCGACGGCCAAATATTGGTGATGCATGATGTGTTAGGTATTTCAAGTGGTTACATTCCTCGTTTCTCGAAAAACTACCTAAAACAAACCGGTGAAATTCGTTCTGCGGTACGTGCTTATATCGACGAAGTTGCCCAAGGAACTTTTCCTGGCGAAGAACACACTTTTAACAAATAACAGATTTATGCAAGGTAAGGCTCAATGATCACTAGCGCCCATATTGATGATATTCGCACTCAAGTGCGTGCATGGCGTGCCAAGGGCGAGACTGTCGCCTTTGTGCCGACCATGGGCAATCTCCATCGGGGACACATCACCTTAGTGAAAGAAGCGGCTAAACGTTGTGATCATGTGGTGGTATCGATTTTCGTCAATCCAATGCAGTTTGGCCAGAACGAAGATCTCGATGCCTACCCACGCACACTCGCCGCCGACAGTGAAGCCCTCACCGCCGCTGGCGCTGAGTTGCTGTTTACCCCAACACCAGCCGTGATGTATCCCAAGGGCTTAGCGCAACAAACCTATGTTGAAGTGCCAGGTATTTCAGATCTGCTCTGCGGCGCTAGCCGTCCGGGGCATTTTCGTGGCGTTGCGACAATCGTCTGTAAACTATTCAACATAGTACAGCCCGATGTGGCACTCTTTGGCAATAAAGACTATCAACAGCTATTAGTCATTGAAACTATGGTTGAAGACTTGTCATTACCGATTGAGATTATCGGTGTTGATACCATACGTGAGGACTCAGGTTTAGCCATGAGTTCGCGCAATGGTTATCTCACCGCCGCAGAAAAAGCCGCGGCACCAGCGTTAAAACAGGCAATAGATGCTATGGCTGCAGGGATCAAACAAGGTCAGAGTGTTGATGCTGTCACCGAGCAAGCGAAAATCAGTTTAGTGGCGGCGGGCTTTACGCCGGATTATCTGGAAATTCGTCATGCCCACACGCTTGAGAAAGCGCAGAGCCAAGACCAAACCTTAGTCATTTTGGCCGCCGCCTATATAGGTAAAGCGCGACTTATCGACAACTTAAGGTTCGATCGCTAATCTCTTAAGCGTTATCAATAAATAAAAAGGAGCAGTCGCTCCTTTTTATTTACCTAATGACCGACCAGAAGCTATTTTCTTCTTTAGAATCAATCCAAGCGCCAAAAATTTGAAGCGTCAAAAAACTGGTTTTATCCCTAAATTTACGCCATAGTATGATGCAGATGTTAATTTAAGGTAAATGATTAGCGGCAGACATTGACGAGTGAATTTGACCTTATAATGATGCATGGCTAATCCTTTAATTTATTGGGCTTAACAGCCGGTTAAGCCTAATAAAAAACGGTTATAAAGGCATAATAATGTAAACGTCACAATCATTATTTATCATGCTTAATCAAACAATTAAATCATAATAGCTATGCAAGTGTACAAAGGATTTGTGGCCTCATGGCAAGACTGATACTCACCCTAATTTGTGTTATTTTGCCCACTGCAATACAGGCAAATACCATTTATAAATGCCGTAAAGATGACAAAATTGTCTTTAGCCAAACCGCTTGTCCGCAGGAATTTAGCCAACATAAAATCGAATACCAGTTAGGGATAACGACTGAAGTAGACTCTGATAAAAGAGACATTCCTGTCGATCCCTTACACACTCTACTGAATAGCCGAACCATTTCTAAAGAAAAATTATTGCAGTTACTCGACGGCGAGATATATCGTCTTAAGCAGGAAAATAGCTATTTTGAAATCCTGCGCGCCAGTGAATTGCAGAAATTAGAACGTAAGCGTTATTGGCAAAATAAAGAGAAAACCGATCCTGAATACATTAACGAAATGGACGATATCAATTCTCGCTTCAATGCGTTAACTGTGAGTAATAACAGCGCGATGCAACAACTGCAAGACCGTAAAAGCCAAATCAGTACAGAAGCATTCCATGAAGAGTTAAAAGAACCAGAAAAGCACTGATCTCGCATAAAACAGTAGTATTAATCTTTTCTCTACCCCATTAAGGAATTTAATCATAATAATGGTTAATTTTCCGCTCACAGTAATGTCCCTTTATTTAACCTAGGATTCATTACCGCAAAGACAAGAAGCCTGTTGTTGCACACTGGGTAAATGACATAGGTTGCTACAGTTAATTAAACCCCACAGCAGTTTCTCGCTGGCACAAACGCGTGCTTTTTTATCAAGAAAATGCAAACGCGATAGTCGATGTATTTCCCTTCACTTGTTATTGCATTGTTTAAAAATCAAATACTCTCTTCACAACAAATACGACTTAACTACTAGGACAACTAGGCTAGACCCCTTAAATAAAAACACGTCAATAAACATATAAAATCTATTTAATCAATACGATATTAATACAGCCATCATTTACCTTCCGTTAATCCTTTCTAGAATAAATACCCGTTTGGCCAATTGCGACATATTAACGGGACTCGTATCTTCAGGTCTGAATTTGGGATGCAAGTTGCTTTAAGCAGCCCAAGATATTTGATGCAAGGAGTCACCCGTGCCAAATACCTCTATACGCTTTTTGGTGCCGCTGATCTTGCTCTGTAGTTGTATGACTTCAGCACAAGAGCTGAATGTCAACGAGTTACCCGTAACCCTTCAGGCATTACTGGAACGTTCCGGTCGCGATAACCTTATCGAGCTGGTTCAACAAGGCACTGCCAACCAAGGATTACTGTTCCAGTCAGGCAGCGATAACAAGGCCGATGTAACACAAGTGGGCAATGATAACGATGCGCTAATCACACAGATTGGTTCAAACAATGAAGTCCAACTACTGCAAGTCGGCAGTCAAAATACGGCTTCAGTGACACAAATTGGCAATGACAATCTCGTGCAACTGAACCAACTAGGAAGCGGCAACTTTTCGATTCAACAGATTGCGGACGGTGCTGCAATCTCAATAACTCAATATTAAACAGGGAGCGTCACATGAAATCACAAGCTAAAAAATCACTTATTGCTTTGGCCATTGCAACAGGTTTAAGCGGTCAAGCTTTTGCTGCCAGTACAGTGAGCGAAATTAGCGTAGTACAGTCAGGCCAAGCCCAAGACACTTTAGTCTCACAAACGGGTGGCCTTAACGCTGCTGCGGTTGTGCAAACAGGTACAGCTCAAACCGCAACTGTCATCCAAGACGGTGTGTGGCATGAAGCGGCTATTAATTCAACGGGTGATGATAACAAGGTCCAAATAACGCAACAAGTTGACTGGCATGTGGCAAGTGCAAATGTTGTAGGTGACAACAACAATGTAAATGTGTCGCAAAATGGTTTCTTTAACCAAAGCAGTAGCGATGTTACTGGCAACGATAACACGGTATTCGTTAACCAATTAGGCGAAGTCAACGAAAGCCAAGTTGAAATCACTGGCGCTGAAAACAGCGTGTTTGTTGAGCAAGAAGGCGACGCAAACTTTGCAGTTTTTCGCGTTGAAGGCAGCAACAACGACGGTAAAATCACACAAATCGGTGACAACAACCAAGCAGGTTTAATCGCTCTCGACTTAACCGCTAACGTGGGTAACAACAACGACGTTTCTGTTAATCAAGCGGGTAACAATAACTTTGGCGCAGCGAAAGGTATTGCAGGTAATGACAACACAGTAGACATGGTCCAAAAAGGTGATAACCATGTTGGCTTCGTTTACGCACTGGCCGGCAGCGATAACGATATTTCAATGGATCAAAAAGGTAACGGCAACACGGCTTATCTTGCGATGACTACGGGTGATGACAACAGTGTCGATATTACTCAAAATGGCAGCGGCAACACTATCGGTGATACTTTAGTGGCCGATATCCAAGGTGATGATAACGATATTACTATCACTCAAAAAGGCGATGTCAACGGTGCGGAGTTCCAAGTATGGGGCGATAGCAACGACGTTGACTTGAAACAAAAAGGCGATGCGAACTTCGCGACCTTTGGTGCATACGGTGCAGATAATGACTTCGATTTATCTTCTAAAGGCGATAACAACGAAATCATTGCCTTCGCTGATGGTGAAGATAACAGCATTGAAGTCAGCCAAGAAGGCGATGAGAACTTTGCTTATGTAGATGCCGTGGGTAGCGATAACGAAGTTGATGTTGAGCAAGATGGCGCTGAGAACGAAACATTGATTTCTGTTACTGGCAACAACAATGCCGATGTCAGCGCACTTCAAAGTGGCGATCTTAACGTTATTGACCTGATTATTGAAGGTGATGAAAACACCGCGCAAATTACTCAATCAGGTAAAGGTAACTGGGTAGGCGGCGATAGCGACACTTCATTTGCTTCAAATTCATTTGGCGTTAGCGGTGACAATAACAGCCTGTCAATCACTCAAACGGGTAATGACAACTTAGTGTTAGGTTCTCAAGCAGGCACTAACAACAGCATCAACGTGAACCAATCAGGCAATATGAACGTTGCCACTGTAGTGCAATACTAATCAATACTGTTAAACCACCACAGCTAAACTCTTTGGTGGTTTATAAAATGGGTGTTAAACAAAAAGCGGGAATGTTTAAATAAACATTCCCGCTTTTCTATGTTGATATGCCAGCAATCATTAACCACTCACAGCGAAAAGCTAACGACCAATATCTTTAACTGACTAACTGCACAGCTCAAAGTGAGTTTGATAGGTTTGCGCCCAACGTAAAAGCTCAACCCGATTACGAGACTGGGTCTTGCGGAAAATAGAAGAAATATGCGCCTTCACTGTATGTTCGCTGATACATAACCTATGAGCGATTTCTTTATTCCTCGCACCACTCGATACGAATTGAATGATAGTGCGTTCACGGGATGTCAGCATCTGCAGCATAGCCACAGTATCAGAGGGCATTTCATTATTACCTTCTAACTTTTGTACGACACGGCGGAACATTTTGCTTAGCAAAGTTCTATCGTACCAAAGTTCCTCTGCCACCATTTTACGTAAACCCGTTAACATCAGATCCATACGTTGATCGGCAAATAAAATACCTCGAATGCCGAGTAACATTGCAGATTCTTGGTCTAAGGAGTCTCGCTCAACTTGATACAGCGCCACAGGAAAATGTGACACTAATCGCGAAGCTAACAGAGGTATCCCTTTGTTATCTAATGCTGAACCTTTTTGGGTGATCAGATAAAAACTACGGCGACTCTTGTCTAAATCCAGTTCAGCCGCATGCTTTACTATTCGCGTTTTCAAACCTATGGATTCAGCGAGTAACGCTAAATGACATGGCGCGGCCATTTGGTGTAAAAAAACCAATTCATTAATTGTGCTCAATGACTCTCCTCCCTGAAAAGTATTCTCTATTGCAAAATGGTATGTTTGACTCGTCTTTTTAGTTAGATTTTTCAACATTCCATTAACCTAGTTAATTCTGACTAGTTAACGATTGAAAAACATCACCCAAATGTACTATTCCCTGTTTAATGCTAGTAGGTTCGACTAACTCACCACAATAAAATGGAATAACAGTCAAAAATACCGTTTTACTTGGCCAACGCCCAGCACCTAATACTTTCCAACTATGACGTTATCAATCCAAAGTTGCAACACAAAGAAAACACAATAACAACACTAAAGTATGACAACTCAATGTCATCACACTCACACCATATATTTCAGGGAAGAAAGTCTTACAACTCAAACAGAGAGCATCACCCACTTTTAGCCGCTAAATCCTCTGCTTGAGTCTCGCGATTTGTTTATCTTGAAAACGAGACAGTAAAGCTAACGCGACAATTGCGCCAATGAGGGCAAGAAACATGTCGGATTGGGTATCCCATACATAGCCTTGAGTCCCTAAAAAGGCTTCAGCCCCTTCGCCGGTTGCCACGGCAACCCACCATTCGATCAGTTCATAAAACGCCGAAAATGCGAGCACAAAACAAGTAGCAAGAAACGCGCACCAAGCCCCAGGTTTGACAGCTTGATTACGCAACATAATTTCACGGGCGAGCATGGCTGGGATAAAACCTTGCGCAAAATGACCCACTTTATCGTAATTATTACGTTCTGAACCCATCCAATCCGCAATCGTGTCGAATAACGGCACTTCAGCGTAAGTATAATGAGCACCTACAAACAACACACAGCAGTGTATTAAGACGAGAAAATACACTAGAGGTGTTAGTGGAAAACGTTTGCGAGTAAAGAATAAAATCGGTACAGCAATCAATGCAGGTAAGGCTTCGAGCCACCATGTGAAAGGATCTGCGGGTTTTATCGCCGACCACACCAAAACTGAGAGGTAAATACCGCACCATGCGATTTTGTTATTCAATGTTTCTTCCTCTTATGCGATATTGTTCTAAATTTAGAATATTAACTTTAGCCATCTAGCCCTCCACACTGAGCAAAAAAAGTGCTATTTTGGTGGGTGAAGGTTGTGAGCATATCATAAGAAACATTTCTATTAATTAGAGGGTACCCATATCATGGCGAAACATTCGCTGGACAAGGATAAGATCAAGATCCTGCTGTTGGAAGGCGTCCACCAATCTGCGGTCGATGTATTTGAACGTGCGGGATACACCAATATCGAATACCACAAAGCTTCCTTAAGCGATGAAGCCTTACTTGAGTCCATTAAAGATGCGCATTTTGTGGGACTTCGTTCGCGTACCCAATTAACTGCAGAGGTGCTGAAACGTGCCGAGAAGTTAATCGCGATAGGATGTTTCTGTATTGGAACCAACCAAGTTGACCTTGCCACCGCCGAATCCCTTGGTATCCCAGTATTTAACGCTCCCTTCTCAAACACTCGCAGTGTTGCAGAACTCGTGATTGGCGAAATCATTATGTTGATGCGGGGTATCCCTGAACGCAACGCTATCGCTCACCGTGGCGGCTGGATGAAAACCGCAGCGGGCAGCTATGAAGTGCGTGGTAAAACCTTAGGTGTAATTGGTTACGGCCATATTGGTACTCAACTTGGCATTCTGGCGGAAACCTTAGGTATGCGCGTCGTGTTCTTCGATATCGAAGACAAACTGCCACTAGGTAACGCACAACAAGTCCATTCGTTGGAACTCCTATTAGCACAAGCTGATGTAGTAAGCTTACATGTCCCTGAAACTCCACAAACAAAAGACATGATAGGCGCTGCCGAGTTTGCGGCGATGAAAAAGGGCAGCATCTTTATCAACGCATCACGCGGTACTGTAGTCGATATTGAAGCTTTAACCGTTGCGTTAAAAGAACGTCACCTCGCAGGTGCCGCAATCGATGTGTTCCCCGTTGAACCACAATCGAATGACGATGAATTTATCAGTCCTCTACGCGGTTTAGACAATGTTCTACTCACGCCGCACGTCGGCGGTAGCACGGCCGAAGCCCAAGAAAACATTGGTATTGAAGTCGCGGGTAAGCTCGCTAAATACTCAGACAACGGCTCAACCGTTTCTGCGGTTAACTTCCCTGAAGTGTCGTTACCAACGCATAAAGGCACCTCACGCTTGCTGCATATTCACCAAAACCGTCCGGGCGTGTTGATCAAGATCAACCAAGCCTTCTCGGAAAAAGGCATCAACATCGCCGCCCAATATTTGCAGACCACTGCAGAAATTGGTTATGTCGTGATGGAAGTCGACACAACTCAAGCGGAAGAAGCCTTAGTTGAACTCAAAGCCATTGAAGGTACATTACGTACCCGCGTGCTGTTTTAAACTTTAAACTCCACTCGCTTTAAGCCTATCGACTAAAGCACACATAATAAGGCGCACAGATCATTCTCAGATATGTGCGCCTTATGCTTTTGAGCCAACTGGAATTCCGTTACAATCTAGCCTCTCACATCGTCTTCATTTTCAGGATCTCGCTATGACTATTTCAGTTTCTACGCCCCATTGGGATCTGGACGCTACCTTGCCTCCACTTATGCTTGCCAACTTATCTCATTTGGGCCTCATCAAAGTCGTTGGAGAACAAGGCCGCAGTTTTATCCATGGCCAAGTGACCACAGATATCAGCTCATTGGCCACGGATCAATGGCGCTGGGGCGCGCATTGCGATCCTAAAGGTAAAATGCTGGCCAGTTTCAGAACCTTTGCCATTCAAGATGCACTCTTTATGTTGATGCCAAAGGATGCCATCGAAGTCGATTTACCCCAGTTACAAAAATATGCCGTGTTTAGTAAAGCCACCCTAAGCAATGCATCCGCTGAGTGGACTCTGCTCGGGGTTGCCGGTGAACAGGCAAGCCAATTCGTGAAAAAACATTTTGGTGACATTCAGCAAGAGCTCACACTCATTGAAAATGGTGCGATTTTAAAAGACGCTGAACGTTTTATTTTAGTATTAACACCAGATGCCGCAGCAGCTTTAGTTGCGCAATCGGAACTGAGTGTATTTGACGCAAGTGCATGGCAAGCGTTAGAGATTGCAGCAGGTTACCCCAACCTTGCCGCCAGCCATGCCAGTCAGTACGTACCGCAGATGTGTAATCTACAAGCGGTTAACGGTATCAGCTTCAATAAGGGCTGTTACATGGGACAAGAAACCATAGCGCGAATGAAATATCGCGGTGGTAATAAACGCGCCCTGTATATTTTGCGCGGTCACACTAGTCTTCAAATCACCCTAGCATCAGGCCTTGAAATCGCGATGGAAGACAGTTTTCGCCGTGGTGGCCAAATCATTGAGTTTGTGCAGCGTGGCAATCAAGTCTTGTTAACCGCCGTACTTCCTAATGACACGCCTAATGATACTCAGCTGCGTTTTGCCGACGATGAACAATCACATTTAACGATCCAAGCCCTGCCCTACTCATTAGATGAAGCGTAATGCTTTGATTTAATATAATTAGTATAAAATATTGAAGCAAAATAAAGGCGCCAATGGCGCCTTTACCTTAGTCAATGCACTTCGAGCATCAATTTTCTAAATAAGTATCTCGAATGGCAATTGCTTCTGGCAGGATTTGCTTGAACTCCTCCACCAGCTTAGGATCGAAATGTTTTCCCGCTTGATGTTCAAATAACTCCATAGTTGCTTCAATCGTCCAAGCCTGCTTGTAAGGCCGTTGCGAAGTCAGCGCATCGAACACATCCGCAATCGCGGTGATACGCCCTTCAAGGGGAATTTCTTCGCCTACCAAGCCATTGGGGTAACCTGAACCATCCCACTTCTCATGGTGAGTTAAGGCGATACGACGGGCCATTTGCAATAACGGATCGCTATGTTCACCAATAATTTCTGCACCTATGGCGGCGTGCTGCTGCATAATTTCCCATTCCTGCGCATCAAGTTTCCCAGGCTTTTTCAGCACAGCATCGGGCGTACCGATTTTACCAATATCGTGCATAGGCGCCGCGTTAAAAATCAAGTCACAAAAGGTTGTCGGTAAGCCGAGCTTTACCGCTAATATGCGGGCGTAATGACTCATGCGCACAACATGTAGACCCGTCTCGTTGTCCTTGTATTCAGCGGCACGGCCAAGACGACGGATAATCTCGAAACGGGTTTCTTCTAATTCGTGGGTACGAACTTTAACTTGTTGTTCGAGTAGACGTTTTTGATCATAAAGCGCAAGATGCGTTTTAACCCGCGCTTTAACAACAGGCGCACTGACAGGCTTAGTAATGTAATCCACCGCGCCCAATGCAAAACCTTGGGCTTCATCAGCAATTTCAGATAAGGCGGTCACGAAGATCACCGGAATATGGCTGGTCAGCGGCTCTTGCTTTAGCAGCTTGCAGACTTCATAGCCATTCATACCTGGCATCATGACATCGAGTAGAATCAAGTCAGGCCGCGATTTTGTCACTAACGCTAATGCCCTTGGCCCATCGATCGCCACTTTGACTTTGTAATCATCACCTAGAATACCGATCAAAATATCAATATTCTCAGGTGTATCATCGACGACTAATATTGTTGCTTTTTCCATTAACAACTCCACTCAATGTCACGCATTATAAATTCGCGCTACCGCTTTCTATCCTAACTGTGTAATCACATCGTCAATTAAGTCGATTGCCTCATCAAACTGATACTGGTTAATCATAGATAAAGCGGGGCTTAATGTTTGCCACATTGCACTACTCACCTTCGGCTTTAACGCATCAATTTTTGCCACAGCGCTGGCATCGGCTTCATCTAGATTCTGACGTAAGACCCGTAATGCGGCTCTCAAGTCCTCATCTGATAGCAAGTCCACCGCTCGGGGCTCGGCTTGATTCACTATCGCAGGCTTAGCCTGTTCAATCGCATCGCAGATAGAGGCCACTAGCGGTTGAATTTGAACTAATTCATCTTCATAGGGCGCTTTCTCTGTTAAATGCAACTCAAGCAAACGCGCTAATTCCACCAATTTTGCCGAACTTAAATTACCCGCTAAGCCTTTAAGGGTATGGGCGATACGCACCGCATCTTCGACTTGATTCGCCGCGATGGCTTTGCGAACCTGCTCCACCACATTACGTTGACTGCTCACAAAACGATCAAAGATTCGTTGATAAAGACGTGTCGAATGCTGCACCAGTTGCAAACCTCTATCGATATCCAGCTCAGGGTGTTCTGGCCATTTGAGCAATACCGTTTGATCAGCGCCATTGCTGACTTCACCCTGTGCGCTGGACGAAGTTAACCGAGTTGAGGCTTCCGCCCTTATCGCAGCAGAAATTCCAGAAGAAGATCCGAGGTATTTCAATAGGGTTTGATAGAGCACATTTACTTCTATGGGCTTGGCAATATGGTCGTTCATGCCCGCCCTGATGCACATGTCCCTATCGCCCGCCATCGCATTAGCCGTCATGGCGACGACGGGTAAATTTGCCAACGCGGGTCTTTTTCTTATCGCCTGAGTGGCTTGATAACCATCCATGACCGGCATTTGGCAATCCATTAACACTAGATCGAAATGCTGTTGGGATAGCTTATCTAAGGCAATTTGGCCATTGGTCGCTATGGATAAAATAATCCCCACTTGCTCTAAAAACTCGCTGGCGACTTCGAGATTCATCTCGTTATCTTCCACTAATAAGATACGCTTCCCTTGAAGTGGCAATAATAACTGCGGCGCCAGCTCTTCAGTGCGGCGTCTCACTGGCAATATGCCTTCACGGCCAATCGCATTCATTATGCCATCGAGCATGCGTGAGGCGCTGATGGGTTTACTGATGTACCCCGCCAGTGCTAATTGCTCAATTTGAGTGATAAATTCATGATTCGCATGGGCGGATACCATCAAGATCTTAGGCTGAGACTTAGCCTGTAGTTGGATCTGACGGGCGGTTTCTAACCCGTCCATATTGGGCATTTTCCAATCGATTAATGCCACTTCATAGGTCTGCAGTAAGCAGCGGCTTATTGCTTCTTCACCTGAACGAACCGTATCGACTCTAAAGCCCATACTTTCGAGCGTTGTACGCATTATGTCTCTGGCGGTCGCGTTATCATCTACCACCAGCACAGACATGCCCTCAAGCTCTTGCTCAAGCACTAATTTTTGGCCCTCGGAAATTTGTAACTTCACAGTGAAATAGAAGGTGCTGC
Source organism: Shewanella sp. SM87 (assembly GCF_025653705.1). Lineage (NCBI taxonomy): Bacteria > Pseudomonadati > Pseudomonadota > Gammaproteobacteria > Alteromonadales > Shewanellaceae > Shewanella > Shewanella sp. SM87. The sequence goes on along the minus strand of NZ_JAKKSC010000043.1, from coordinate 1,485 downwards.
CATGACCAAATTGACTTTCGACACCAATATTGCCCCCCATGAGTTCAACGAGTTGCTTGCAAATAGCCAAGCCTAAGCCTGTACCACCGTATTTACGGGTGGTTGAAGTATCCGCTTGGGTAAAGGATTTAAATAATTTTGCTTGCTGCTGCTCAGTTAAGCCTATGCCGCTGTCACGCACGCTAAAACGCAGCACGACATCATCATCTTGCTGTTCAACAAGATTTAACGACAGTAATACTTCACCCCGCTCGGTGAACTTAATGGCGTTATTCATCAAGTTAATCAACACTTGGCCTAAGCGTAGCGAATCACCATATAAATAACGCGGCACGTTAGGGGCGACTGCAAATAACAATTCAATCTGCTTGTGGGCGGCTTTCTCAGAAAACATATCGCTGAGATCTTCCAGCATAGTATCGAGCTGAAATGGCACAGATTCTATGTCGAGCTTACCCGCTTCAATCTTAGAGAAATCCAGAATGTCATTGATAATAGACAGTAAAGACTGCGATGCCCGCTCAATCTTCTCCACATAATTCTTCTGTTTCTTATCTAATTCGGTCTGTAAGCACAGCTGGGACATGCCGATAATGGCATTCATTGGGGTGCGTATTTCGTGGGACATATTCGCCAAGAAGTCACCCTTTGCTTTACTGGCGGCATCGGCTTGCTCTTTGGCAAGTAACAGTTCATCGGAGAGCAATTTAAGCTCTGTCATATCGACCATACTGATCACAGCCGATTCAAATTGTCCTTGGGCATCTAACAATGCCGACACATTGACCGTCATCCATAAAGGCGCACCGGAAGGACGAATAAAACTCCTCTCGCCACGATAATGGTCAATTTTGCCACCGACCAATTCCTTAAATTGCGCCTTGGCAATATGCTTATCTTGCGCGCTAAGGACCTCAAAAATTGCGGTATTGCGTAAACTCTCCCTTGACCGCGCCATATCGGCACAAAATTGGTCATTACAATCTAAGATAACGCCTTTAACATCCACATTGACGATACCAATGGTCGCACCATCGAACAGTGCCTTAAAGTGCGCTTCACTGAGGGCTAACTCTTGTTCTATGCTCTTGCGTTGGGTGATGTCCATTACATACCCATTCCAAGTAATGGCGCCATCCTCTTCTACATGGCCGCTCGCCCCCGCCTCCATCCAACGTATGCTGCCATTGGGATGGCGATAACGAAACTCGCGGATCCATTGAAACCTATCTTCACTTGTAGTGGCATAGTGAATTTGGCCACCTAATAAGAAATGTTATGATCTCATTCATAGCGAATTTAGGTGACAAAATGAATAAAAGTAAACGTGCTCGATATAGCGCAGCGATTAAACTCGAAACTGCCCAATTAGTCATTGACCAAGGCTATACACAAGAAGCGGCTGCCAAAGCCATGAACGTAGGTAAATCAACGGTCAGTAAGTGGGTAACGCAACTTCAGGTTGAACGCAAAGGGCTTACTCCT
>NZ_JAKKSC010000042.1:0-29856 GCF_025653705.1 Shewanella sp. SM87 | reverse complement strand
GCCGTCGAGGTAACTGCTGGGATAATGCGCCAATGGAGCGATTTTTCAGGAGTTTAAAAACGGAATGGGTGCCAACGCAAGGCTATAAGAGTTTTATTGAAGCTAAACAAGATGTGACTGATTATATTATTGGCTATTACAGCCAAGTCAGGCCACATCATTATAATGCAGGATTAAGCCCAAATGAATCAGAGCGAAGATTTTGGGAAGATTCTAAAACCGTGGCCAAATTTAGTTGACCACTACATTGCGTCAAATATACGTATCGGACCAAATTGGACAGGAGAAAATCTTTCGGGTACTACGTTCGAAGCAAATGAAATGATTCGGCGTATCTATCGACAAGGAAAGCAAACTAGTAAAAACACCTAACGAGCGCATTAAGAGGCGGACATAAAAAGCTTGGCTTGTGTACGTTCCTCTCAAATTATAGCCAAGCATTTTGCCCCGTTTATGCGGGCGTTAGCTATACAGGGAGTTCTATGAGCGATCCGCAAAAAACTTGGGAAGAATATTACGCCCGAATCAAAAACAGAAAAATAGATGAAGCAACTCAATTATGGAATGCTGTTGTAAGCTCTGGAGCAAATGAGGAAACAGTTTTCGCTATAGATTTTTCTCATTTTTGTGACGTTTCATCGAAGTTAAATAAATTAGCCCAACAGCTCAGCGAAAACTATGAAATAGAGCTGAGTGAGGTTGACGAAAAAGGGTATCAATTCTTAACTGGTACAACTCGCCCTTATGGTAATGAATTGAGTGAAGAAGACTTCATAAACTGGGTATCTTTTATGTGTGACGTAGCTCAGTCATACACTTGCGTATTTTCAGAGTTTTCGCTGGAAAGTCCAGAGCTTGGTTTAGTATGGTCAAATACAGAATTTGAATCGGAAAAGTATAGTTAACAAGCACATTAAGTGAAGGGACTGCTAAAAGCTTGCTCGATTTTGCTTCGCTATACATTTTAGCAAGCTATTATCAGCCCCTTGTGCGGGTCCTAAAGGATTCCTCGAAATAAATACTTTATCTATTCAACCTTCGAATTAACAACAAAATGAGTTCACCGTGTATGCATCTGTGAACACACTTGCTATAGCACAGGAATGCGGTTCACTGAGCCAAATGAATACATCCAAATATCATTTAAGTTAGATAACTTGATGAATACAACCAATTGAACTTTATTGAAACATCCATTGTTAAATTTAGCGACAGGTATACTTGGGAATTAACGAGATTAAGTACTTGCATGGAAGTGACCGTTGGCGGCAAGGATGCCGTCGTCGAGCCCTCAGGGATGACTCATTTCTAAATCAAAGTTGGCGTGTCACTGGAGTGCAAGTGCTTAATCTTTTGGCAAATCAGAAAAGGACGCTTTACAGTATCTGACCGATAGAGGCATAGAGAATATCAACATAATGTGTCGAGCCTAGGGTAAACAATGACAATTGATACCAACGCAACTGATGATACAGTTATCTTTCTTTGTGGCAAAGCAACTCAACTTGAGTGGCTAAAAACCGTTATGATCGCCATCTCTAAGAATAAATAACCTATGTTATTTACGAGGATATTGATGTCCAAGTCGTTACAAGATTTAAGTGTTACGGAATCACAAATTTGCCCTCTGTGCCAAGGCGCGAATCAATGTGCTGTGATTGTTGGTAAGGGTATTGAGGATTGTTGGTGTACTAAGCAGGTGTTTCCGCCTTTGGCGGTGTTGCAAGCGCAAGCATCAGATTCGCTGCAAGGGGCAATCAGCCCCATTTTACCGTCTGCCGATGCGTGTATTTGCCAAACCTGTCTAAGCAAACTCAAGCAGAGTTTAAGTCAGGGGCTGATTGCAACACAGGATGAAAAAAGCCCATCGAGTGTGAGCGACGGGCTAGGTTATGAGGTGAAATAATCTGTTATAGGTTACTGAAAATATTAAGATTTATCAACATAGTAATCTATACGCACTGTGGTTTGAGCTGACACTGGTTTGCCATTGTCAAACTTAGGGGCATAACGCCATTCTTCGATCATTTTTAGTGTGGATTTCTCAAATAGCACACCGCCTTTGGATTCGAGCACTTCAGGGTTTTTCACAAATCCCATCTCATCAACAGTGAAGTTAAGGGTTACATAGCCGCTTTTACGTTGTAGGAGGTAGGACTTGGGGTATTTTGGTACCGTACGAAACAGCGGTTGTTGCTCCTGAGTGTCGGCCCAGGGGCTCATCTTGCCGATAGCAATACAGTGAGCGGTGGATTCGTCACGTTTTCCTTGACGCTCATAGAGTTCGACTAAATAAGCGTGGGCACTTAATGCATAGGGATGGCTAAAGTTAAGGGCTTCAAACTGCTTAACGACTTCTAAAAGCAATGGAATCGCCTTGTCATCATGCTTTTCTGCATACTCAACGGCACCCACTACATAGGTAGCTTTGACTCTGTCTAGGGCATTTTCGGGCAGGATCTCTTTGTAAGTTTCATAGGCCTCGAAGGCATACTCCCTTACCTGAGTCGTATACAATCCTGTGTTGGTGAAGCGATCAAAGGTTGCCATCTTTACATCAGCCAACAGCTTTTTATTTGTTGTTTTTTCTGCAATTTTCAGCGTGCTATCTAAAAGTTCCTTAGCCAAAACCAGCTTAGGAGCCGTTTCTGCTGCGCCGAGTAGCGGGTCGATAAGCTCGGCAGCATGCTCGCCGTAATGCTTTTTATAATTGCTTAATGCGAGTTGATATAACTCATAGGCCTTAGCCGTTTTCGCCGCATTATCACCGTCAAAGAGATTAGGCATGGCCATAGTTTTGAGCGCACCAGCCCAGTTCATTGCTAGATTGGCCAGATCGACACTGTCCTTCGCATATTGAGCTTCGCCCAATTCAAAGGCCCTTTTGGCACTGGCTTCTACTTGGGTGTCATTCCCTTGTTTGAGTGCGGCTTGGTAGTCACTGTAGGCTTGGGAAAAGGTGTTTTCCGAGGCGTTTAAGGCAAGTGAGGTGCTTAAGGTTAAGGCCAGTAGACTTGCTAAGGGTAATATTTTTCCATATAACATCTTGTATATCCTTATATTTTATTCTCTTGGATAATACAAATGTTTCACCCTTGATACAAGCTTGTTTTCAGGCTGTTGGTCACTTTGGAGATTTTAGAAGGCAAGCTTTTGCCAACCTTCTCACCTTGCAGATGGGCTTGGCACTGTGTATTTCATGACTCATTTAGCGACAAACTGCAAACCAAACTGGCCTAGCTCGCCGTAGTGGAATTGGCAGTGCTGATTGAGCGGTAGATCTAACACTCCCGCGTAAGAGCCTGTGATCACATATTGCCCTTGAGTTAAGCCAATGCCTTGGGCGGATAAAAAGTTAACTAACCAGTAGAGTCCCGCCTTAGGGAAACCGTTGGGATGAATGGCGGATTTTTGCAGTGTGTCGCTTTGCTGGTGCTCGCCATTGGCAATATCAACGCTGAGTTCAAAATGACTCATTTCTAAACCTTCTTGCGGATTAAGCACAGGCCCTAACCACAGTCCTTGATTGACTAAGCCATCGGCGAGGGCATCAAAATGCGTCGCTTCACTGGGTGTGTGGTAGCGGCTTTTGATCAATTCCAAGGCTAAGCGTGTGTGGCCTAAGGCCTCGTCGATTTCAGCCTCTGTGTAAGGCGTGCTTCTTGGCGGTAAATCGCGAGCAATCTCGAAGGCGAGTTCGGGTTCGACTCGGGCCAGGCCTTTAGTCGATGGATAGAGTGGGCAAGTGGTCGATTGTTGATACACATCATCTTGATAAATAGGCGCTACGACGGTTTTTTCCGCCGTGGGTAATAGGCATTTCCACGCCGCGATAGGATTGTTATCGCTTGCCTTAAATATTTCTGCTACGGCTTGTTGAATAGCGAAGGCCTGTTCGAAGCTGGTTGGCCTTAGTTCTGGGATCAGTAAATCGCCGCTCGTGCCTGCTGCGCGGCGCTCGGCTAATTCTTTGGCTGCGGTATTAATATGCGTTTTAACTTGTTCGATCGTGGCGGTAGATAACATTAACTTTCCTATTTAAAGCGTTAGCTTAAAAAGAAGTGGCCTAGAGAGTGTATGGTAGAAGCCATTTTTATGGGCCAAATATACTCGGTTATTGGCAACGCGGGAAATGCCAATGTTGGCTTTCGGGGGAAATCTGCTGCAGTTGAATCAAGAGTGCGGCCAATGTTCCAATTATCGTAAGATGCTGAAACTTGCCTCACATAAGTGTCAGCTAAAGTATCCAATCTAACGCGAATGTTTCCATGATTATTGGCTAGATATTGTGTTGGCTCAGTGCCAGAATGGCTGTCTATTTTGCGGTTTCTACTGGACTCCTCCGTGAACCTTAGCCATAACGCCCCTCAGGCAAATAATCATGCTCAACTCGGGCTCCTGTTCATCTCAGTTGCGGTTTTATTTTGGGGCATGTTACCTATAGCATTAAAGCTCTCGGCGGCCTTTATCGATCCCGTGACTCTTACTTGGTTTCGTTTTCTGGTCGCGCTTTTAGTCAGCATAGTGATCCAATGGAGCGCAGGTAGTCTTAAGCAATTTGCAGCACTTGATGCCAAAGTTTGGTTAAGGTTAGTGCTTGCTGGCATTTTCTTGATGCTCAATTATGTGTCTTTTGTTTATTCACTCGATTACCTCGCACCGGGCGCCGCCCAACTGAATTTCCAGACTTCGCCCTTTTTCCTCGCATTTGGTGGTGTGTTGTTTTTTAAGGAACGGCTTAATGCGGTGCAACTCAGCTGTTTTGCAACCTTAGCTTTAGGTATGTTGATGTTTTTCCATCCTAATTTAAATTTTTCTGGGGCTAATAATCATCAGGTTTGGATTGGGGTGATGATCATCCAGTTCTCAGCACTGTCGTGGACTAGCTATGCCTTATTGCAAAAATCCTTACTGAATCGTTTGTCGCCCGCGAACGTGCTCTTAGTGATCTATGGCTTAGGTATTTTCGTAATGGCTCCCTTTAGCGACTTTAGCCAGTTTGTCCGTATGGACAGCTTCGATTGGCAGATAGCACTGTTTTGCGCCGCCAATACCTTGATCGCCTATGGCTGTTTTGGCCAGTCGATGAAGTACTGGCCGACGGCGCAGGTCAGTGCCATGTTGGCCCTAACGCCAGTATTTAGCTTTAGTGCCACGGCGTTAGTGGTGAGCCTTGGCTGGTGGCCAGAAGTATTCCGCGCTGATGAATTAGATGGTTTATCTCTGCTGGGGATTGGCGTGATTATTGTGTCTGTGATGGTGGTGCAATTGCTGCCTATGTACCGTAATCGTCAGGCGAAGCGTTTGCAGGCTGTCTAACGCAGACATTTTATCTATGGGAAAGGCCAGTGATCACTAGACTCAGCGAATTAAAACTTCAGGATATCCGTGGCGTCATCTTCGATCTCGACGGCACCTTAGCGCATTCTAATCCCGATTTTGCTGGGCTGCGGCGGGAGTTGGGGATTCATTCTGGTACGGATATCTTGGCCCATGTAGAGAGTCTGAGTACGGGTGAAGCACGGGCTAAGGCGTTAGACATTGTCCATGAGTACGAAAGACAAAGTTCACTCAAGGCCAGTTGGATTGATGGCGCGCGTGAGCTTATCGAATGCCTACGGGCTAAATCGCTGCCCTTGGCTATTTTGACCCGCAATATGCCGGAAGCGGCGCAAATCACTATCGATAAGCTCGGCATCGATATCGAACTAGTATTAACGCGTTACGATGCGCAGCCTAAGCCGCATCCCGAAGGGATTCATCTTATTTGCCAGCAGTGGCAACTCGCCCCCGCAGATATCTTATATGTGGGCGATTATTTGTTTGATCTGCAAACTGCGCGCAATGCGGGTAGTCACTGCGCCCTCTATTGCCCTGAAACTATTCCCGACTATGCCCAAGCGGCTGATTTACTGGTCTCTTGCTACCACAGCCTGATTAAAGCATGGCCTAAATAATTTATGCTTATGCGGTTAACCTGTTTAGCCGCATATATCTCAATTAACTCCTGTGACTACTTAGGTAATTGCTTACAAAGGTCATCAAATAGTGCAAAACTTTCCGTTAGCACCGTCTGTAATTGATCTTCGTTATAGCACCATGGCTGGCGTTGTGTACGCCAGTCGTTATCCCAGTCAATCTCTTCACCTCGCGCTAACCGCTCTGCAACGGCAATCTGTTGATAGGAGCCGCCACCGATGCGCTTATCTTCACGCCACAAGTCAAAGTTAAAAACTACCCACTGCCGCATCTCCATCATAAGCGTCATATGCGAGTAGGCGAACTTTTTCTCATTTAGCTTGTAATATCCCCCCTCGCTTGTATAAAAACGAATCGGATATGGGAACTGGGCAACCAGCGCCTGTTGACGCTCGGACGGCACCTTAGGATTAAAATCGCCAGGGAGCTTAGGAAAGCGCGCTAACATGGAGGCATAGCGATCGGCAAAATTAACCTCGCGTGCAATGGTAATCACGGGTTGTGATACTTTGTTTAGAATAAATTCACGTTCTTCATTGTCTAACATATCGTCATCCATCTTGACTGTTTATGGTGTTATTACCGCAGCCGTTAAAAGCTAATATCCAATATTTCAATTGATTAAAAATGTTCGGTCAATATCAACGTCGCTTTTATCGCTACGGCCTCGCTAAGAGTCAGAAGATATTTAGCGGTTACTTTATGTATCCAGCTTATCTTGCTTAAGCCCAAGCCGAATACTGTCGACTAATGCCACTAACCAGCAGAGTAAAAAGCCATAGAGCAGCTCATTGGCATTGGCAATTGTGGTCTGGGTTTGTTGCGTGATTTCGGCAGAAATCACGCCGATATCAAGCGGTAAGGTGCCGTTTTGAATATCTAAGGCGATGACTTGCGCCACTTGATAAATTTGCATGAGTAGCAGCACAAGGCTCACGACCGCTAAGCTAAAAAAGACCAGCGCAGTGCGTTTATGTTTTAGGTAAAAATGGCCGCTGCCGGGGGCGACAAAGGCGGATAACAGTCCGGCGTTAAAGGCTTTTTTCATCGAAATACACTAGATGCGTTGTTAAAGTCTACGCCGACACTAATAGAGATGTTGGCTTAAGTGCAAGTTAATTTGCCATTGCGACTAACATTCCAATAAAGCCCGCAAACAGAGTGCAACCGACAAGTACCATGATTAATAACGTTTTATCTTTGTGGCATGACTTAGCGAGTTCGGGCAGTGCCGAGGTAAATGGGGAAGTGATCAGTGCTAAAAAATCCATTTTATATCCTTAAACTAGGCGTTCTTGCACTGACTATATCAGCTTGAAATATCAACTGGTCAGTGTGCTTTGAGCTAGTGCGATGTCAAGACAACAAAAAAGGAGCCTAGGCTCCTTTTTTAGTCTCTAGCTTAAGCTAGATTAGTCTTCACGTGGTTTACGTGGCTTACGCTCACCGGCAGGTTTGTCTGCACGTGGTTTGCGGTCAGCAAATGGCTTGTCACCAGTAGACGCAGCGCGAGGCTTACGATCACCCGCTGGGCGGTCACCTGTTGGACGATCGCCACGTGGTTTACGGTCACCGGCAGGACGGTCTGAACGAGCACTGCGGCCTGAATCAACAAATACTTGATCGCCAGCTTCGCGGATGTTCAATGGCTTGCCACAAACACGTACTTTACGTAGGTGCTGTAACACGTCTTTTGGCATGCCGTCTGGCAGGTCAACAGTGGTCACTGCATCGTAAAGTTGGATTGCGCCAATGTAACGGCTGTCGATGTTAGCTTCGTTTGCGATAGCGCCAACGATGTTACCCACACCCACACCATTCTCACGACCTACGTCGATCACGTAACGGCACATTTTTAAATCTGGGTTGTCTTTCAACGCTTCAGCTGAGCCTAAGCTGGCTGGCATTGGACGCGGTTCGCGACTTCTGCGTTCACCACGCTCACCACCACGGTCATTACGATCACTTCCGCGGTCGCTACGTTCAGTGCGCTCACTGCGTTCATCACGAACACGTTCTTGAATTGCTGGCAATTGCAAAGGACGTTCTTGCTGAACTTGCTGTAATAATGCAGCGGCTAGCAGATCGGTATCGACTTCTAACTGTTGGCATAATTGAGCAACAGCTTCTTTCATGAAATCTAAATCGCCGTTGATTGTTTCAGCCAATTGCTCACCTAAGCGAGACAGACGACGTTCTGCAACAGTCTCTGGGCTTGGGATTTTCATTGGTGAAATGCGGCTGTTAGTTGAACGTTCGATAGTGCGCAGCATGCGCATTTCACGGCTCGTTACAAACAGGATCGCCATACCAGTACGGCCAGCACGGCCTGTACGGCCAATACGGTGTACATAAGCTTCGGCATCATATGGAATATCGTAGTTCACAACGTGACCGATACGCTCAACGTCAAGACCACGGGCTGCAACGTCAGTCGCGATCAGAATGTCTAACTTGCCACGTTTCAGTTGATCAACTGCACGCTCACGGGCTTGCTGGTTCATGTCACCGTGTAGTGGTGATGAAGCATAACCGCGGGCTTCTAACTTTTCAGCTAACTCAACACATGAGTTACGAGTACGTACGAATATGATCACACCTTCAGTGTTTTCAACTTCTAATACACGTACTAAGGCTTCAAGTTTGTTGTGTTGTGATACTTGTACGAAACGCTGTTCGATTGACTCAACCGTCGTTTGGCTTGATTCGATACGAACATGTACAGGATTACGTAAGTGCTGGTTAGCAACACGCTTAATTTGCTCTGGCATAGTGGCAGAGAATAACGCCAGTTGGCGTTCGCTTGGCGTGTGCTCAAGGATCCATTCTATATCATCGATGAAGCCCATTTTTAACATTTCATCGGCTTCATCGAGCACTAAGGCTTGTAATGAATCGAGTTTCAAGGTGCCGCGACGCATATGGTCCATAACACGACCTGGCGTACCAACGATAACTTGTGGGCCGCGTTTCAGGGCATTCAACTGTTGTTGCATGCTTTGGCCGCCGTAAATTGGAAGAACGTGGAAATTCTTCATAAATTTGGCATAGCTACTGAACGCTTCAGCAACCTGCACGGCTAATTCACGTGTTGGTGCTAATACTAAAATTTGCGGTGTAGTTTGGCTGGTAACTTTGTTTAATAGTGGTAACGCGAAGGCGCCAGTTTTACCTGTACCTGTTTGCGCTTGACCTAAAATATCTTTGCCAGCCATAAGTGGATCGATACTGGCTGATTGGATTGGCGTTGGTTTTTCATAACCTAGCTCGTCAAGAGCACGCAACAAATTCTCGGATAGGCCGAGTTCACGGAAAGTTCTTTCATCGGATGACATTGGGTTGTAGCCTTGTGGATGCGCGCGCGAAATGGCGCTAAAGTTTCACAGACAGAAAATCAACCCCGTGTCGATTTCCCGCGAACGACGGATTATAGCAGCATGGCGGCCACTTTACCAATCAGAGTCACGCGATTTAACCTGTTTTCTGCATTTTTTTCGCTAAAACTGAGCAAGAAACGCGCCACTTCCCATTAATTCTTTAAATATTCAACATTTAATTGAAGTAACTCGAATGCTGACTCTGTCACTGCCGCAAGAAAAGTGATGTCGATTGTCGCGACGGTATCCTCTGGTGTGTGATATTGGGGATGGGTCGGCACACCAAAATACAGCCAAGGGATATTCGCTTTGTGGAAGGGGTAGTGATCCGACGCCCGCAGCCAATCGGTACTTTGTATGCTTCGACCAACGGGTTTAGGGTGCGTGAGTTTAATGCAAAGTCGGTTCTGCTGATTCAGTAGGGGTTTAAATTGATTGAACTGAGTGAAGTTTCGACTGCCTTCTAGGTAAATCCCATAGGGCCTGCCGGGGTGACTCACCATATCTAAATTCAACATCAGCTCAAAAGTCGCTTCTGGCAGGCGGGTTTTGAGTTGTTCAACCAAGGCGATACTGCCATAGAGCCCGGGTTCTTCGGCATCGGTTGCCACAAACATCAGGTTCACCTTAGGCAAGGTATTGGGTTGTAGGGCAAATTGCTGTTGCCAATGTTTGGCAATGGCGAGCATAGCGGCGACGCCCGAGGCGTTATCATCGGCGCCGTGGTAAATCTTACTGCCGCTCAATCCTAAGTGATCATAGTGGGCGACGATAATGCGCCATCGATTCGTCGGTTCTGCCGCCATCGCGGTGGCGACCACGTTGGCACCAGTTTCTTGGGTGAAGAAGGTTTGATATTCAAAGGGCACGATAAAGTCCGCACCCCAAGGCTGTAAACCTAGCCCCTGAAATTGCTGCTTTATATAGTCACGACTTTTTGCCGCACCTTGGGTTTGGGTTTTGCGGCCTTTAAATTCATCCGAGCTTAATACTGTGACTGTCGCTTGTAACTCTGTGGGCTCGGCCCAAGTGAGTTTTAGCTCAGTGCGTGCACAGGTTTCGGCTGAGTTAGCGCAGCCAGTGAGGGTCGTTGAAACAACGCAGGCCAGTGCTAATAAGCCAAGTCTTTGGGATTGATGTCTTATAAGGTGCGTGATCTTGAACTTGGCGAGCCGCTGACCGATACGACTGTGGTTGAATAGAGTCGATGCACTTAGGTTTACGTCACTGAGGTTTATGTCGCTTAGGTTTTTACTTAAAAGTGATTGATACTGCTTCGGTAATATAAGGTGAGTCACTGGGGACTGAGTGCTATCACGCATGGACATTCCTTATCGCTGAAGCCTTCGCCAGAAGATGAATATCATCTTTGCCTAAATCCGATTCTAATTCAATGAGATCTATATGTATGCGATAGCTTAAGCATATTGGATTGCTGAGCGAAAAAAAGCGCAGTGCTTAGGGCGACTGCGCTTTTATTATTCAGACCGCGGCATGAACCGAATGTTAAGCCTTAGCTTTATTGGCCTTTGCCAGCTCGATATCCCGTTTTAGCAGTGGCTTTAAGAAGCGTGCCGTGTGGGAGGTTGGATGCTCGGCGACTTCTTCCGGCGTGCCTGTGGCTAAAATCATACCGCCACCACCGCCACCTTCTGGGCCTAAGTCGATAATCCAGTCTGCGGTTTTGATCACATCCAGATTATGCTCAATCACCACAATCGTGTTGCCGTGGGATTTGAGACGATGCAACACGTCGAGCAGCAATTGAATATCGGCAAAATGTAAGCCCGTGGTCGGTTCATCCAAGATATACAAGGTTTGGCCCGTGTCACGCTTAGACAGCTCTTTGGCAAGTTTCACCCTTTGGGCTTCACCGCCCGAAAGTGTGGTCGCACTTTGGCCGAGACGCACATAGGACAAACCCACATCCATCAAGGTTTGTAGCTTACGGGCAATGGCAGGTACGGCATCGAAGAACTGACGCGCATCTTCCACTGTCATCTGCAGTACTTCGTGAATATTCTTGCCTTTATAGCGTACTTCTAAGGTTTCGCGGTTGTAGCGCTTACCTTTACAGGAATCGCAGGGCACATACACATCGGGGAGGAAGTGCATTTCGACCTTGATCAAGCCGTCGCCTTGGCAAGCCTCACAGCGTCCACCTTTAACGTTAAAGGAGAAGCGGCCGACTTGATAACCGCGAGTGCGTGACTCTTGGGTTCCGGCAAAAATTTCGCGAATTGGGGTGAAGATGCCGGTATAAGTGGCCGGATTCGAACGCGGTGTGCGACCAATCGGACTTTGGTCGATATCGACCACTTTGTCGCACAGTTCCATCCCTTCGATACGGTCATAGGGTGAAGGCTCGTCCACAGTCGCCCCGTTGAGCATTCTATGGGCGATTTTGAAGAAGGTATCGTTGATTAAGGTCGATTTACCCGAACCCGATACGCCCGTCACACAAGTGAATAGGCCAATGGGAATGGTTAAATCCACATTACGCAGGTTATTACCGCGCGCGCCAAACAACTCAATTACTTGAGTTTTGTCGAACGGAATGCGCGGTGTATCGATATGAATGCAGCGCTTACCAGAAATATATTGTCCGGTAACTGACTCTTCACAGGCGATGATCTTCTCAATCGGACCGTCGCAAATGACTTCGCCGCCGTGTACACCTGCGCCTGGGCCGATATCGATCACGTGATCCGCCATGCGGATCGCATCTTCGTCATGCTCAACCACAATCACAGTGTTGCCCAAATCCCGCAGGTGGATCAGGGTTTGCAGCAGACGTTCGTTATCCCTTTGATGCAGACCAATTGAGGGTTCGTCGAGCACATACATCACGCCGACGAGCCCTGCACCGATTTGGCTGGCGAGTCGAATACGTTGGGCTTCACCGCCCGAGAGGGTTTCTGCCGAGCGCGATAGGCTCAAATAATTGAGGCCCACGTTAACGAGGAAACCTAAGCGATCGCGGATTTCCTTTAAAATCTTCTCGGCGATCTGGGCCTTTTGGCCGCTAAACTCGACTTTTTCGAAGTAATCTAAGGCTTCGCCAATCGACCAAGTGGTGAGTTGCGGCAGATTGATATCGCCTAAAAATACGTTACGGGCTTCTTCGCGCAGACGCGAACCACCACAGCTTTGGCAGGCTTGGGTGTTGATAAACTTGGCTAATTCGTCACGTACCGAGTTGCTTTCGGTTTCGCGATAGCGCCTGTCCATGTTGTTGAGAATGCCTTCGAAGGGGTGATTACGCACCACCACATCGCCGCGATCGTTGATGTACTTAAAGGCAATGCTATCTTTGCCTGATCCGTACAGGACGATTTTGCGGACTTTTTCGCTGAGCTGCTCATAGGGCACTTCGACATCGAACTTATAGTGTTCGGCGAGTGAGCTGAGCATTTGGAAATAGTAGAAGTTGCGTCTATCCCAGCCGCGAATCGCGCCGCCAGCCAGTGACAGCTCAGTGTTGCTGATCACGCGCTCAGGATCGAAAAATTGTTGTACTCCTAAACCATCACAGGTTTGGCACGCGCCGGCTGGATTGTTAAAGGAGAAGATCCTGGGCTCTAATTCCGCCATCGAATATCCGCAGTGCGGACAGGCGAAGTTGGCCGAAAAGATCAGTTCTTCGCCTTTTGCTTTACCAGTACCTGTGTCGTCATCCATGGTAGCAACGGTCGCGATGCCGCCGGAGAGTTCCAGTGCGGTTTCGAAGGATTCCGCTAAGCGTTGCTTGATATCGTCACGCACTTTAAAGCGGTCGACGACCACTTCAATCGTGTGCTTAACGTGTAAATCTAAGGTTGGCGGATCGGTTAAATCACACACTTCACCGTCGATACGCGCACGGATATAACCCTGCGCTGATAGACCTTCGAGCAATTTAACGTGTTCACCCTTACGGGCGTTAACCACAGGCGCGAGCAGCATCAAGCGGCTGTCTTGGGGCATTTCCAACACTTTATCGACCATCTGGCTGACGGTTTGCGCCGCCAAGGGTTGATTGTGTGTCGGACAACGCGGCTCACCCACGCGGGCAAACATCAAGCGCAGGTAATCGTAAATTTCGGTAATCGTGCCCACGGTCGAACGTGGGTTATGGGAAGTGGATTTTTGCTCTATGGATATCGCAGGGCTTAAGCCTTCGATATGATCAACATCGGGCTTTTCCATTAAACTCAAAAATTGGCGAGCATAGGCAGATAGGGACTCGACGTAACGCCTTTGCCCCTCGGCATATAAAGTATCGAAAGCGAGGGAGGATTTGCCAGATCCCGATAAGCCCGTGATGACAATCAGTTTATCCCTAGGGATAGTCAGGTTGATATTCTTGAGATTGTGGGTGCGTGCGCCGCGTATTTCAATCTTATCCATCTATCGCTCTAATGCCATATGCTTAAAAAAATGAGCACAAGTATCGCACAGATCGGCGGCTGAGTTTAGTTGATTCTGTGATCTGCACCAATCCTAGGCGGGCACTGGCTTTTAATCGGCTTGCTGACAGTGGCAGTTATGTACCGAGTGGATTAACTAAGATTAATGCGGTTGTTGCGTACTGACTCACAGGACAAATGTGAACACTATGTTAGACTCGGTTCCCTGTGCCTGAGCGTTAAATAGGGCAGAAAAATAAACATGTTAACCCGAGCGCGGTCAATATAGGTCCGTGATAATAGGGATAAAAGTTAACTGTACAGGTAGTGGTTTAGGTCACTATTTCCTTTTGAGCAAATCCTTTTGGGTGTGGTAACATGCGCCCCTTAAAAGACTTCAATCCAGGGCAAAATCATGGGTAACAACGGACTTTCGGGTACGGAAAAAAAAGTCGCGTTTTCTTTAGCCAGTGTATTTGGTTTACGCATGATGGGCTTGTTTATGATCATGCCTGTCTTTGCACTTTATGGTCAGCACCTCGAGGGCTTCTCGCCTCTGTGGGTGGGTATTGCTATTGGCGCCTATGGTTTAACCCAAGCCGCGCTACAAATCCCCATGGGGATTTTATCTGACAAATATGGTCGTAAGCCGATTATTTTGGCGGGCTTAGTGGTGTTTGCTATTGGTAGTTTGATTGCTGCTAATGCTGAGACGATTTATGGTGTGGTGTTTGGCCGCGCAGTGCAGGGTATGGGCGCGATTGCGGCTGCCGTATTAGCGTTGGCCGCAGATTTAACCCGCGACGAACAGCGTACTAAAGTGATGGCGATTATTGGTATGTGTATCGGCGCCTCCTTTGCGCTGTCTTTACTGGTCGGGCCGATTGTTGCGCAACATGTGGGTTTATCGGGTCTGTTTTACCTCACGGCCATCCTCGCTGTGTTGGGCATGTTGATTGTGCAGCTTTTAGTACCGAGTCCGATTACCCATGCGCCTAAGGGCGACACGTTAGCGACGCCTGCCAGACTCAAGCGGATGTTAACCGATCCGCAGTTGTTTAGACTCGATGCGGGAATTTTTATCCTGCATTTAGTGTTAACTGCGGTATTTGTGGCTTTGCCGCTGGATCTTGTTGATGCCGGTTTAGTGAAGGAAAAACACTGGATGCTATATTTCCCTGCTTTTGTGGGGGCGTTTTTCCTGATGGTGCCGTTAATCATTATCGGCGTTAAACGTAAGAATACTAAAGCTATGTTCCAAATTGCTCTTGTGATCATGATAGTGGCATTACTGGCGATGGCCGCATTCTCTAGCAACCTTTGGGTATTAAGCTTTGCCGTGGTGCTGTTTTTCACTGGCTTTAACTATTTAGAAGCCTCATTGCCCAGTTTGATTGCTAAATTCTGCCCCGTCGGCGAAAAAGGCTCGGCCATGGGCGTGTATTCCACTAGCCAGTTTTTAGGGGCCTTTTGTGGTGGTATGCTGGGCGGTGGCGCCTTCCAATTAGTGGGCGCGGTCGGGGTGTTTATTGTTGCTGTGATCTTAATGTCTATTTGGTTATTCCTGACATTGGGTATGGAAAATCCCGTGCTGTTAAAGAGTTACACCTTAGAAGCCGAAGTCAAAGACAAGGCGCAAGCGCGGGATATGGCAACCCAGTTATCCCAATTAATGGGCGTTGTTGAAGCCATAGTCGTACTGGACGAGAAAGTGGCTTACTTAAAGGTTGATGAGCATTTCGATTTAAGAGAAGCACGAGCTGTGTTAGGCTCTGCTCAATAATATCTGGGTCTGCCGTGTGGTATTTGGGGAAGCTGATTTTCCTCTACGGCGACACAGATAAACAACATACTGAATTAATAGATTATTTAAAGAATCGCAGGAGATTTCAATGGCCAGTCGTGGTGTTAACAAGGTAATTTTGGTTGGCAATTTGGGACAAGATCCAGAAGTGCGTTATATGCCAAACGGTAATGCAGTCGCTAACATCACAGTTGCGACCAGCGAATCGTGGAAAGACCAACAAGGTCAACAGCAAGAGCGTACTGAATGGCACCGTGTGGTTCTGTTCGGCAAATTAGCTGAAATTACAGGTGAATACCTGCGTAAAGGTTCACAGGTTTACCTCGAAGGTAAACTGCAAACCCGTAAGTGGAAAGACCAAAGTGGTCAAGAGCGTTACAGCACTGAAGTGGTTATCGACCAAAGCGGTAGCATGCAAATGCTAGGTAGCCGTGGTCAAGGTGGCCAGGCACAAGGCGCACCAATGGGCGGCGGCATGCCACAAAACGCAGGTTACCAATCTGCACCACAACAAGCGGCTCCTGCACAAAATCAATATGCGCCAGCGCCTCAAGCTGCACCTGCTTACCAAGCGCCAGCTCAGCAACAATATGCTGCGCCAGCACCTGCCCAGCAGCAAGGTTATGGTCAACCACAGGCTCAACAACCACAACAAGGTGGTTATGCGCCTAAGCAACAAGCCGCTCCAGCGCCAGCTTATCAAGCGCCTGCAGCACCAGCACAGCGTCCAGCGCCACAACCACAGCAAAACTTCACTCCAGATTTGGATGATGGCTGGGATGACGATATTCCATTCTGATTTTCACCTGAGACCATGTAATGTAAATTTTAATTAATTATCTATTAATAATTAATACTTTAGGGAAAAGTTTACAGTTAAGTTTATCAACTTCTGTAAACTTTTTTTGTATTCATTTTTTGGTTATGCTATACCTTGAGAAAGTGTAATGTTTTAGGGGGGTGTAATTGGAAATCCGAAGAATTAAATTTGGTACAGGTGAAAACTATTCAGTGCTGCTTGATGCTGATGGTTTGCCAATGCCATATCCAAACCTCTACTTAACAACTCATCACCGCAATAAGTCCGATGCTAGTAATACCTGCCATGCCGTTTTAGAACAAATTCGTTATCTCTATGAAATATTTGAATTCATGGAGATTGATATTATTCAGCGTTGCATGGAAGGTGATTTTCTAACAAAACCAGAATTAGAAACGTTAGTTAAATGGTCAATGCGGAAAGTTGAGTCATTTAGAGAGCATGTGGCTGTGTGCAAAGCTAAAAACATACGGCAATTAGCTCCTAATCGAAGAAAACTCGAGACTGCTCGATCTGTCATTCTAGTTAATGATCAGAATGATATTGCTCCCGAGACAAGCTACAATCGAATAACAACTTATGCTCGCTATATTGTTTGGCTTGAAATGTATTTCATGGCTGATAAAAATAGTTCAACAGAACAATGGTTACTTTCCAAACGCCCCAAAAGATTCAGTACAAACGATGAGTCAGAAGACGACTTCAAATCATTAGTCCGCTGGCAAGTCATAAGATTATTAGATGTGGTTCGCCCTGACACAACAGAAAATCCTTGGAAGAGTGAAGGGATCAGATACCGCAATCAACTGATGGTGAACTTGTTGGAAGCGACTGGATGTCGTAGAGGCGAATTAGCTAGAATGCGGGTTGATGATTTTTTGCGTAGTCCCAATAACGGGCGTTGGTATGTGAACATTCGTGCGAAAGAAGATCCTGATGATAAGCGGATGCTTCGCCCTGAAGCTAAAACAAAGGGGCGGAAATTTCCGCTCGATAAGCGAATGATTGACATGATACATAAGTATATAGAAGCTTATCGTAGCCAAGTTAATGGTGTTGAATATATTCCGTTTTTATTTGTCACGCATAATCATAAAATCTCTGCAAACTATGCAATCTCTCTCAGCGCTATTTCAAAAGTATTTAGTCAGATAACACAAGCCGTAAAATATCGTGTTCATCCTCATGCATTGCGACATTCTTGGAATGATCGATACAGTTTATACACAGATAAGCGCATTCAAGAAGGTAAGGTATCAGAAGAAAAATCAGAAACAGATCGTCAAAAATTGATGGGGTGGTCTGCAAACTCTAAAGAGGCGAAGCGTTATAGTCAACGACATAGGACACAACGTGCACTTGAATTCGGATTAGAGCTGCAAGAGAAAAATAGCCATGAAATTAATTTAGTGGTTGGTGCTTATGAAGATACAGATATTGACTTTTAAGGCGGTGTGCTTTGCCACAAGAATTTAATTTTGAAGATAGTAAATCAACGACTTCAATTTCCAGTAACGGTTTTGAATTTAACTACCTTAAAAGGCGCTGGAAACTAAACCGCAATGTCACTGTTAATGTTGGAGTTCTTGATGAATTTGATGATGAGCTTGCAGAAGATTTACGAGAAATTTTAATCTTTTATGCCGAAACATTAGCTGGAGGGACTGTAAGCTATTATATTAATGCATTAAAAAAATATTCAGAACTTTCAAATGCATCATCATTTACTGAACTAGGTTTACTATCTTTCAAAACTATCCTTGGTAAAAAAAATGAGCCAATAGTCTCATCGCTAAGATGTGTTCTTCGTCAAATGCGTTATCTGGGTCTTGACAGCAATATAGATGAATGTGTATTTGAATTGATGGATCAATGGAAGTTAACGGCTGGTGAGCGTGGTATTCCAGTCATGTCTTTAGATCCTCTTACTGGACCATTCAGCATGGCAGAGTTTGAGGCTATAGAATTTAATTCTGCTCATAGATATGCAGAAGGTAAAATAAGCACCGATGATTATGCAAAGATACTATTACTTAAAGCCACTGGTCGCCGTCCTGAACAAATTGCTACCTTAAAAATTAAAGACTTCTCCTATGCCCGTGTGATTTCAGGTCCACCTATTTATGTTGTTTCTATTCCCAGAATTAAGCAGAGTAATGGTGGTTTTCGGTCTACATTCAGAAAATTTGGCTTGGTGAATTCTTCCGCGCAAGTTATTGAACTGTACATTAAAAATGTTATTTCTCAAATAGAAAAAGCTTTAGGCAAAAGATTGTCCGTAGAAGAGAGAGATGAGCTACCGTTATTTTTTGGGGGGCAGACGATTCTTTTAATGAAAAACGCTAAGGATAAGCTATTAGATTTGTTGAAAACAGAAATTGTCCATATTCCAAGAGCTGAATTTAGTCGATTAGTCGTTTTAGCAACGAATAAGCTAGGAATTATATCCGAGCGAACCGGTCAGCTTCTTCATTGTAATCCTTATCGATTTCGCTACACCCTTGGTACCCGAGCTGCGATGGAAGGAGCAGGAGTGCTGACTATTGCAACGTTATTAGATCATTCAGATACACAGCATGTTGATGTTTATGTCGCTAATGTTCCTGAGTATGCTATTGAAATTTCTAAAATCATGAACCAACCCCTTGCACGGTATGCTTCAGCCTTTGCTGGTAAACTTGTGAAAGATGAGGGAGAGGCTAATAAGGTAATAACGGGAGCCCCACGTATACCTTTTCATGAGAAAGATTGTGACGTTGGAAGCTGTGGAACTCATAGTTATTGCCATGATTATGCGCCCGTAGCATGTTATATGTGCCCTAAGTTTATGCCATGGGCTAATGCTCCTCATCACCTAGTTTTGATATGGTTACTGGAAGAACGCAAAAGATTGCAAGAGTATAAGAAGATTGATGCGGCTATTATTTGTATTAATGACAGGGCAATAATCGCAGTGTCTCAGGTGATCAAACTTGTCGAGCAATATAATAATGTCTGAGAATATTATTATATTTAAATCGCATTCCGAGATTGATCATGAACAGAATGTTAACGATTTTATCACTTTTGCTCACAAACTCCCGTTGATAAACAATAAGTATGATTATGAAAGCAACTATTGGCCTAGAGTCGTGCACTTTACCCGGTTTGGTGTATCGAGTAAAAGTCGTAATTCAGCCGATTTATTACATGAATCTGTAATATCGTTCGCAAAAGCATATATTGCTTATGGCCCCTGGGAAAACGCTGCGATTCTAACCAAAATTTATGCCATGCGTGCGATAAATAATGCGTGTATCCCTCTCTATGGGCACGTTGATTTTACTCGACTGTCCGCAGGTGATTTAGATAAAGCAGTGCAGCATGCAAGGGAGTCGTTAGGACAAGGCGCTTTATATAATGCTGGTCGGGGACTCAAGTTACTTCTTGATTTTCTAATATCAAAGAAAATGATTAAGCCATTTGTGTGGAAAAATCCAGTAAAGAAAGCAGCTGAGATGAATTCCACATCTGCTGAGATTGAACTGGCACGTCAAAAAAAAATGCCAGATGAAAATGCATTAATGGGTATCGCTCAAATTAGTTCGGCTAAAGACCATGATTTATCAGCTAGAGATTTATTCACTACGTCCACAATGGTTTTGTTATTAAGTGCTCCATCTCGTGCTTCGGAGCTTTTCTATTTAAAAGCGGATTGTGTTCATACTGAGCGTATGACTGTCCGTAAAGCTTTGGCGCTGGGCTTTATTGAAGAAGATATTAAACCCATATTACCATTGAATTATGACGAGTCTATTCCTTACCTTGAGCAGAAAATTACACTCATGGGGATTAAATGGTTCGGCGGCAAGGGTTATGGTCACGAGAACAAATGGCTTCCTACAATTATGTATCCAGCGGATACGGTTGCTTTCGATCGTTTGAAAAGGCTATCTGCCGAAGCCCGTTCTTTCGCAAAATTACTGGAGGAGTCAGATGAATTTCCTCGGCATAGGTTATGTCCAGATGTTCCAGAAAATCAGCTATTAACGAGTATGGAAGTATGTTTGGCATTGGGTTTAGATTTACCTAAGTTGGGCGTATCTCATTATGATCACTACAGTATTCGCAATTTTATGCAGGCAAGATCGCTTTCAAGAAAACAGTACACATACACTCTGCGTGATCTCAATCTCGTGATACGGAATCGTTTGCCTGAAGATTTCCCCTATGTTTACTATAAAACTGGCATGGGTAAAGTCAAGGTGAAGTGGTCTGAGGCTCTATTTTGTGGATTTGCAAACTCACTGAATATACAGAGCCCAACCTGCCATACAGAGTTGTGTAGATCAACTATTGGCACTATAAATGAGGATTTAGCACCAACTAAAAAGGTCAGCAGAAAGACAAAGAAGAAACTCACGGGGACCCTTTCGTTATTTCAGCGTTGGGGCTTAGGTTCTCTCTGTATGACGTCTCATCAACTTCGTCATATGTTGGATACCATGGCAGCGGTCAACGGCATGGCGGGAGATTTAAGAGCAAAATGGGCGCAACGTTCTGATCCTAAACATAACCGATACTATGATCACACTACACCAGAAGAATACGGTCAGGATTTTATTGAAGATCGAGAAAATGAAATTGCTGAAACAAACTCAAAGTCATTAGTACAAGTCCAAATCGCAACTCCAAGGACAATCCAAGAGTTAAATACTAAGGCGGGCTTAACAACTCACTATACTGAATTCGGCATGTGCATTCACTCATACTTAAGTGAACCCTGTGTGAAATATCGAGACTGCATTAATTGTAATGAGCAGGTTTGTGTAAAAGGAGAAGATGATAAATGTGATCGGATTCGTCAGCGTCTTGCTCGAGAGATAAAAATGCTCGAAAAAGATAAAAAAAACTTTGAGTTACATGTTCCAGGAGCTGAAAGATGGTATTCAAAACGGATAATTACTGTTCAGCGATGTGAAGCACTCTTGAAATTAATGGAAGATCCCAATATCGAAGATGGTTCATTGATAAGGTTGCATATACCCGATGTGACATTGTTAGATAGGGCTATGGATATCAACATTAAAAAGCGGTTGCCAGAAATTATTAATTACAAACGTCTTGCAACAGTCAGTGTTGATGAGATGCTTGATAGAAATATATTGGCACTCGATTCAGATGACGAACTTTTTTCCAATTTAGACGACTTTGATGACTTTGATTATGATTTAGGGACAGAAAATGGCTAGGCACTTAACAGATAAAGATATCGCTGATGTTGTAGAAATTCTCGATGAATGGCCTGTTGACGCCAAGCTTTCGTGGGATCGTCTTGTTGAAGCAGTTGAGCATGACTTGAAATTCCAGACAACAAGGCAAACGCTTCAAAAGCAGGTGAGGATTAAATCTGCTTTTGGTGAAGTAAAAGCGATAGTATCTGGCAGAACAACGAATAAAGATAAAATATCTTTGCCTCCAAGCTTAAGAATTGCATCTGAGAGATTAGAGAAGAAAGATCGTGAAATTACCAGGTTGAAGCGCGAGAATCAGCAATTACTTGAGCAATTTCATGTTTGGTTATATAACGCGAGTAGAATGAATGTTCGGATTGAAGAACTTAATACGCCATTGCCTGAAAAATACCGATAATGGAAGCTACATAATGTTTCAAAAGTTAAATGTTACTAAAGTCGTTCTTTCGCTTGCCCTAATGTTCATTAATTCAACGGCATATGCCGCTGGAAATATATCGAATGACTCATTTAGTAAAGCAAAGAAAATGCTCGAGAGGGAGGTTTACCAAGACCATCGAGTGACTATCTACTGCGGTGCTAATTTTGATGCTAAAAAAACATACTAGCACCTGAAGGTTTTGTGACGACAACTCATTTAAAACGAGCTAAAAAGGTTGAATGGGAACACGTTGTTCCTGCAGAAAACTTTGGCCGTGCATTTAGTGAATGGCGTGATGGACAAGAATATTGTGTTGATAGCAAAAGTCAGTCATTCAAGACAGCCTAAAAGATGTTTGCTTTGTTGATGTGAATGGGCCTAAAGGTGGGTTACTAACAAGGGGTGATATAGCGATTGCTGAAGAAATAGAATGTGCGAAGGCTGACGCACTGGCGAATAAATTCATAGGCAAAACTGTAAGCATTGAGCTATCCAAACAACTTGCTCCTCTGATCGAGTGGGTCTCAAATAAACTGAATGAAATAAATAGAAAATATGCCACTAACAGAGACAAAAAAGGCTTAAAATCATTCAACACGGGTCTAATTTACTGTCTTGAATCAGAAGACAAAGTGAAGCATGAAAATAGTTTAGACTCCTATCAATTGAGCATCACTGTATTGGAGTTATGTCATTTACTATCTAAAAGATGCTGCCAATATCACGACATTGAACATGAAGGTTTAAATCGTGTTACTAGACTCGATTTTCATAGAGATTACAGAAATATCGGATTTGTAATTTTTATTGGTCGAGGTTTTCTTGCCAATCAATCATATATTTTCGTTAACAATCGCTTTTTGAAAGAGAGCCAAAATGTCCTTGCGCATCAATTAAAACTAATACCAAGCATTGACGGAAATAACTTTAGAACTAAGTCAACCGTGAAGTCTAGACTTTTTTTAGATTGTATGCTGCAAGAAATTAATGAGGAGAACCCTTATGTTTTCTCATATGGGAACATAAATTATAAAGGCAATAAGATGCCGGGAGCTGAGGGGGTTGAGCTAAAATCAGTGGATATTTCGGAGATTAATAATAAGTTTGAATTGGGTTTTAACGAGGGCTAAAAACCCAATAGACTGGTCATTCCAACTTATAATAGTCGTTTAGCTTTAAATCACGCCATTCAATCACTCTACACCAGAGTGATTCACTTTATCCTCTCAAACCCGTCCAGTGTCAGTTTGCGGCTATTTAGGGGCGTTTTCCCTTAATATGAATCAAATCTCTAAGAACTGATTCATACCTATACAAAATCCAGATATTGAAGTGCTATATTGCATCGGCATGTTATATCTAGAGCTTATCCAAGTATTTTCTGAACTAAGGTCTTGGTATTAACTTCCCCTGCAGGTACTTTTAGCCAATTTTGAGTATCTAAGATATAGCTGGGAATCGGTTTAGGTAGAGGTATAGCTTCCTTTGGAAGCCGCTCGAGCATGGTTTCAACCTTTGCTTCTAATTTAATATATCCCACGCTATTTGCGAAGCTGGCTAGCTTGGTCAGCATAGTTTCATGCATATTTAGGACAAACATACGTTTGTGCTTCTGGTTTATAATTTCAAAGAATTTCCTCGTTCCTGCTTGGCTATAATCCAAATCGACTTTATAAGAATAAACATCCTCCATTACAATACGTTGTCGGTATAATACAAGCATTCTGCTATAATCTCTCGCTACGGCAATAAGGTCGTCTTCTTCGGGAAGCGCTCTCTGAACGAACTGTGCAGGATCTAAGCGTGTAGGCATAAAGAATTGGAAGTCGATTCCTGAAAGAAACGACATGCTGTCAACCACCATTGCTTTTAGTGCTGGTTGAGGAAACAAGTTTTGTGCGATAGCTAATCGTTGTGCCTTTGATAAATGCTGCAAATAATTTTCTCCAAGATTTAAACTCATAAAATCGTAGAAATGTTCAGGCTTTAGTTCGATGTCTACTGCTGTAAAACCGCATATGGTCCACCCATTCTCATTATCTTCTTTTATGAATGGGTTTAGATTAAATTCGGTAAAAAGTGCAGAACGACATGGTGAATTTGACAGTGCTGCGAAGAACTCGCAGCGTGCGTTTTCATCTGGATGGCCTAAAACCGCTTCAACAAATTCACCAAGCACTCTCTTAAACATTAATGAACATAGTCCACCTGTGTGAATAATTGCCATTTTAATAAATCGTATCATGGCACTTACAGCACGTCTGGTTCCATGCTTAATATCACTATGAGTCAACACTTGAATACATTCAGCAACATTTTCGATTAATTGAGCCGCATTAAAAATTATGTCATTTTGGCAAATGTCATCGAAGAAATTACTATATAGTTCCTTTTGTATTCTGTATGGATCTTTGCTGCAGATGAAGTCATATAAATATTCTTCGATATGTTTTAACACATCTGGAGCCATCAAAGGTCCAATTGACTTCAATTCGACTTCGCGCATATGGCGCCAGTCGTCTATAGCTATTGCAACATTACGTCGTGATCTGTTTAAGATAAAGGCTGGAGTGATATCTACTAGTTTATCTAAGCTAGGGAAACCCTCTTGAAATAAGATCCCCCAGGCTTTGGTATATTTTTCGTGGTAGACTGTTGAGTCGGCAATATTAAAGTTGATCGAATGTAAATGTGAGTATGGCTTACCGTTATTCCCCGTTGCAGGCTGTTCCCAAGCCGGAAATGCTGATTGAATTTGGTTACCTCGGAGTTGTATACGTAGCTTCATTGTTTTGAGTGGATCATCCAAGATCGCGTATCCATAAAGAACTCCTTCTGGTTGTTCATTTGTCGGAGGTGTTGAGTCTTCTCGATCTAGGTTATCGAAAGCTTCAGCGATGACCTTGATAACTTCATCTTTTGAGTATCCTAAGGGGTATAGGGTTTTCCAGAGGTACCCTGACTTATAATGTACATCAGGCGGCATGGTGATCTTAGCTGCTTTGCCGATAAACATTATTCGGGGAATTTTTAGAGTAATAACACCGTTCTGAAGTTCACGAGCGTAAAACCAGTCATCGTGTCGATCTGAGTCGTATTCAAGTAAATGTACAACGACACTTGTATGTTGTTTGAGGAGTTCTTCCCAACCGTCCCAAGTGTGGAGTCCTCCAGATAAGGCGATATCGTTAGTGCGTACACCTGATACTGTTTTCGTCTGAATTTTTTTATCGCCGTTCAGAATGTGATTGAGAGCTGACTTGGTCAGTTCATACTCTCCATTCTTTCCGAAACGAATAGGATATATTTGGGGCATTGCGATTCTCTTCATTACGCTATCAATAGCGAACTAAAATTATTGGTTTAAATGTTGGTTAGTGATTTAACAGCTTTCGCAATGGTAGAACGACTGCATTTAAGCAGACTTTGCACTTGTGACCAGCTTTTCCCTTCATCGAGTAGTAACCGAATATTTTGCCTCAATCCATGGTTAGGCTGACGCCCAAGGTATTTGCCTAAGGTTTTGGCCTTTTCGATGCCTTGTGCTTGTCGCTTTCTTCTTGTCTCGTAATCATCTCTGGCCATTGCCGCGGCTAAATCAATCATGAACTCAGTCAGTACCTTTGCGATCATGGTATGTTCTTCAGTGCCATTTAAGATCCCATGTGTCATTGGCTGGTCAACGACAACAATATGAATATTGGCTTTTACCAACTTACTTTTTAAAATCTTCCATTGTTCGAAGGGGAGGCGAGACCACCTATCGACTTTTTCAATGAGTAAAACATCGCCAGGGTGAGAGTCCATGATTAAGCGCCCAAGTTCAGGTCGTTCAAATTTCGCCCCTGATTGCGTCTCGGTATAAAAACTGGCTATACGAATATTTTTACTTTCTGAAAACTGAACCAATTCATTTCTGGCTCGATTGGCATCTTGTTCATCTGTTGATGCGCGCAGGTAGGCCCGAATAAACATTTTGCCTCATTTGGTGCATTTAGGATATGGTTTACGATACTGGTGCGAGTAGGGTTTAAAATCAATATATAGCGAACCAATTGACAATGGAATGTGGCTAGTTTGCTTGGGGTATACCCTAAGTGAGCTAGTCTCATTATCATATTGAGCCAATGTAGACTTAATTAAGGGGAGGGCATATTTAGTTTGTATTATTTTGGCTTGGTAGGTGTTAGGCAGGTCATCCTAAGCCATTTCTTCCCCAATTTTAGTAATGCTACAGAGTTCTGACCTTATAAGTTATCCAACCGAAATTACGTTAGCCATTGAGAAAATGTGGTACGAGTATCAGCCTGAATGCGAGGCCAAAATGCTGTCAATCAAGGTAAAGAATCTGCCTGACGTGAGAATTAAATAATGATAAAGCTAACACAATATCAAGTGATTACCCTTCAAACTGCATAAAAACCGCTACCGCAATAAAGCAAATACCTATAGCATGAAGAATACCAATTAATCTGGATAAGGCATCGGCCAAGTCCAACAAGCGATTTATGCCCTGCAAACAGCGTAGTGCACAAATACTAAGACGTTAGCACTCTAGTGGAAGGTTTAAAGATTAGATGAATACAACTGATATGCTTACACATGGTTTTGCTTCCATTATTGGAGCTTTATTGCTGTATTTTACTGCTTATACAAAGGCGAAAGGCACGAATAAAGCATTAAAAGAGGATATTCAGTCTTTAGAAAGTGCTAAGCAAAAAATCATAACTAAACATGCAGCAGAACTTGAAAGTGTCAAGAAAGAGCATTTGCTAGATATTGAAAAACGGAAGTATAAATATGAAGATAAAAGAGCACAATTCACCAAATTTTTTAGTTTAATTGACGAGTTTAATGCCAAGTGTAACTCAGTGTTTATTGAAAGGTTCCCTCCAATGTTTCAGCGGTTACTTACAGGGCAATTATCGGAATGTGCGGAAACATCAACTCAAAGTATTTTGGACTTTAATGCTGAGATTATGCAATTGTTCAACGAGTTAAATAAAGAACAGATTAAAGTTACACATGAGTCTAGCAGTATAAGGTTAATCGCAACCCCTCAAATTGATGCTCTGTTGGACCAGCTTGCGCTAGATATAAAGTTATCCTATGACGATGCAGTAACCATGCTTAGATTCATGGGGACACCTGATCATTTTAGTGATAATTCAAATGTAACGCCATACCAAACTAGATTAACTGCAAGCGGATCTAAAGTGTTGATTAGTCGAGAAGCTTTAAAAGAGCAAATGAAGTTGGAGCTCAACGAAATATAGTGTGCTAACAAGGCCATGAATTACACTCGGCAGTTTTGGTATGGAGTTCAGTGCGCTTTGTTGGTTTTATGGGGCACACCTTATAGCTGGCTTATGTTTTAGGAGAAACTTTTGAGTAACTTAGCATTAGATACGTTGATTGAAGTTGGGTTACTGAATGCCCAGGGGGCAGTCTGTGATATATCCTCTTTACCTGATCATGAGGTATCCAAAAGAATATCTGTCTATATAAAGTCAAGAGTTTTTCAATTCCCCTTAGAATTAAATGGTTTTTCAGTATCAGGTAGGTTAAGTGGTTTATACAGTTCTACATCAGTTGCTCTAACTAACTCAAAAATTTTAGCCTCGGCTTTGATATATGAGTCGCAAATAATAGATGACCCATTGATGGTTAGAGGAGATATTCGATACAAAGACTTAATGAAGGGGCTTAACCTTTTTTCGTATTTTTTTAAATTAATTCGAGCTGATATTGTAAGAATTTATCCATTATTAGATCTCGTTCAGCCTAATGGAAATGAAATTCCAATTTTAGCTTCAGACGATGCTTTTAAATCGTCTATTTCTGAAAGAATCCATGACTATATTCATGATAATGCAGTCCAAAACTCTGTTGTTTCAAATGAGAGCGGCGGTATGTATGTACTATCCGAGCTTGCACATATTAATCGTCGAATGGCTTTAAATGTTAGCTTTAAAAATGATTATTGGCAAAATGGGGTAAGCCTTTATTTATTTCAGACAAGCGTTGCTGAATCCGATGATGATAATTCTGAATTTTTTAAATTAAATATGGTATGGGACCATAAGGGTACATTAAGCAAAGAAAAATTTGACTTTTGGTCTTATCAAACAATTAACCAAGCTATGCGAGCACGATTAATTGGAATATCCACTGAGTCAAGTATTTCTCAAAAGCTAGGCCATACTTATATAACTGAGTCACCATTCGAAGCTAGATTGTTAAATATGACAACTGAGACACCCCCTAACCAAGGAGGAGAGGCAAAGGGCTTTTTCGATGCTAATGGTAGTCTCTTGAATATTGATTGCCCCGAAACAATACTCACTCTTCGTACGAAAAACCCAAAACTATATCAACGCTTTAATGAAACTTTACTCGACCTATCGGGTGAGCTTTCTGGCTATGAAGGTAATGAATTCAATAGAAGAGCTAGGAGGTTGTTTTCTAGTGAGATTGAACCTCAAATTAAAGAGGTTAGTAATAGCCTAAGTGCTATGAAATCAGGTTTTACTAAAGGTTCATTGGTTAGTTTAGGTGGTTTGTCTGCATCAATTGTTAGTGGTGGCTCAGCTATACCATTTTTAGCAATGTTAGGACTCGGTGCAGCAAGTGGGTTTACTGAGTCTTTATCGGGATTATCTCAATATCAAAAGCTTAAAAAAACACCCGCTTTCATATGGCACCGTATGAAAAAAACATAGCAAGCCATTCAAGCTAGACTTTAACAGTTTGTCAGGCTCTTCGTCGCTTCACATTATGACCAACAATTAAAAGCTTCTTAATGGAGCGTTACACATAGAAATTTTAATTCGAAACTCACTCATTCGAGCTAAAAGTCTAACTCGGAAATGTCCAAAAGTGAGTTTTATAAAGTTTACTCTGACCCCACTAATTTTTTATTTGAGTGTAAGAGTCATTAAATTGCTTTACTTCAAAGACATATAAAATATAAGGTTATACTCATCAATAACTAAAACGGTCGGTTTTTCGGACGAGCCGTTCAATAAACTTTATAAAGCCCATTAATTTCGGCGCTTACTGAAAGAATGGATATATGAGCGATTATCAAGATTTATGTGAAATGTATGGGCGAAGTGCGAGCGATCCAGATTTTATCGATGATTTAATCGACGGGAATCCTCGTGGAGGTGATTTTCATGTAGAGGACTTTGACTGGTTTAAAGATAGTGAAGATAAAAATCACTATCAATTGCTCATGGATCAAATAAACAGCATAGATACAATATTAAACCTCCAAGTACCTGTAGATGCGAAATTTAGCTTTCTAGTAATGATTCATGCTCATGTTGTTTCCTCTGTGGAGGCCTATTTAGCTGGAGTTTTTATTCATGAAGTTTGCAACTCAGAAACATTAACTCGAAAACTTATTGAAACAAACCCAGAGCTTTCAAAAAGGCAATTTACACTTGGTGAATTATATCAAACTAAGGACAAGCTAAAGGCAACTGTTGCTACATACCTTAAAGATTTGATTTTTCACGATCTAAAAAAAATAAAACCAATGTATGAGTCAGTTTTAGGGCATCAATTTTCTGAGTTGTCATGTAAGCGTCCATTTTAGGACGTCCTATTCCCACTTAAGATCGCGCGATAAGCTGTGCACTCATCATTACAGGAGAGTGATATGGCAAAGCGAGCTTACCGCAACGCTGCACAATGGCAGCAATTAATCGACTTATGGCACACATCAGAGCTGAGCATCACTGAGTTTTGCCAAACCCATCAACTGAGCACCATGTCATTTTATAAATGGCGGCAACGTCTATCACCACAAACTGAGCAAGCTAATGT
>NZ_JAKKSC010000041.1:0-33708 GCF_025653705.1 Shewanella sp. SM87 | reverse complement strand
TACGTTTGCAAAACGACATCAATGTTCTAAGCCAGCTACGTTTAGGCCAAAAAGTCCACTTCAAGGCCAAAGAAGGCCAAGTGTTCGGGGTGGTTATCAAAATCAACAAGAAATCAGTGATGGTGGTCAGCGATGATAACCGCCAGTGGAAAATCCCACCAGGACTGGTGCAGATCATGAAAGACATCTAGCCAGGATGCTTGGCCGAAATCTATAAGGCGTCAATACGTCCTAAAATGGACGCTTACATTGCTTCGACACTCCTCTAAAAATACGACCAATACTCTGCTGGCTGGGAATACCATTGGTAAAGGGGCGGTATTTCCGTAACCATTCCAATTCCAATGTGCCGAATTCATGGCAAGCAGACCAGCTTTGAGCGCCTGAGATGACGGCACTAAGCACAAGAAAACAGATGTCAATGACATCATGTTCTTGATTTATATGGGAACGGCAATCAGTAATGTTATCGAGATGTTTGAGCATATATAGGTCAAAAGACAAAGAAAAAGTGACCTATTTGATCACATTGGCGGGATCAATCAAGCTATTTCTTATCTCATTGTTTTTAAGGGTTATGCATAAAAAGCGATCGAGTATGATCAGCCCCTGATTTTATATTGGATTGATTGTTATCATATTTTTTATTTTAAAATGTTATTTTTATTTTCATTTAATTATGTTTTTCAAATAAATTTTCATTGCTAAATGCAGTATTTTTCACTACTATTATTTGATAATCATTGGAGATATATTTTGCGTAGAATCCACTTAATCATGATGTTTGTTTTACTGACGTTTGTCGGTCAAACTTTTGCGTCTGTGATTATGCCTGGTACTATGCCAATGAATTCAATGACGACTTCAAATATGCCTGCTGAAAATGGCAAAGCATGTCATGACGCTAGTATGCAAATGAACATGAACATGAACATGAACATGAACATGGATATGAGTGATGGTGCGGATGATAGTTGCTGCGCCCAAGCGTGCCATTGTCCTGTCGGATCATGTTTATCAGTCGCTTTAACGATGGCGATGCCAACGCTTAAATCAGAAGTCAATTTAGTTAATGCTGCAACAATGTTTACCTCAGCACTAATGCCTCAGTATCGTTCTTCTTTATACCGTCCTCCAATATTTGCCTAACATAGGCACAGTTACGCCTTTTTTTTGCTAGCTGTCCTAGCCAATCATGTAGTTTCAATTTTTTAACCTTTTGGTTAATAAACTGACATTAAACCGCGTTGTTTAATGTGACGAAATTTGATTTGGAGGCAATATTATGTCTGCTCTATATCGCAATTCTATTAGTTTTTTTCGTGTCATAGGTACTATTTTTATTCTGCAAACTATGGGAGGGATATTAATTGCCCGTGCAGCAGAGCCCGGCACTACGGAGCCATTACTCACCGTTTATAAAGATGCTAATTGCGGCTGTTGTGAGAAATGGCTAACGCATATTAGTGAGCGTGGATTTAGTGTTAGTGCCCACAATATTAACAACCTTTATGAGTTTAAACAGTCAAAGGGCATTCCTGCTTCAATGCAATCTTGCCATACCGCTGTGTCATCTCAAGGTTATGTGTTTGAAGGGCATGTCCCTGCAAAATTCATTAGTCGTTTTTTAGCCACCCCTCCTAAAGATGCTATCGGCTTAACCGTACCCGCTATGCCAGTGGGCAGCCCTGGCATGGAGTACCAAGATAAATTTATGCCATATCAAGTCTTACTGTTGAAAAAAGATGGCAGTAGTGAAGTTTACGCCCAAGTGAACTCGCTTGAGGAGTCTGTACAATGAAATCGCAATACATGATAAAACCCATGATTCAAATGACAAACAGTGAACTCAACAACAGCCGACGCCGGTTTGTGTTTGGTGCATCCGCCATGTTGGCATTGATGTCGATCCCTTTCCCTAAAAATGCCGTTGCCAATGCGTTAAGCCAATCGTTGAGCCAGCTCTCTGGCAAAGTGTTTGACTTATCAATTGACTATAAAATGGTTAATTTTACCGGGAAATCTGCTCGAGCTACTGTGGTAAACCAATTACTGCCCGCGCCGTTATTACGTTGGAAAGAAGGTGAAACAGTCACCTTAAGAGTAAAAAATAATCTCGACCATGATAGCTCTATTCACTGGCACGGTATTATTTTACCCACCGAAATGGACGGTGTGCCTGGCTTTAGCTTTGATGGCATTAAACCCGGTGAAACATTTGAGTATCAATTTACCGTCCAGCAAAGTGGCACATATTGGTATCACAGTCATTCAGGCTATCAAGAACAAACCGGTTTATTCGGCGCTATTGTGATTGATCCAGCGACCCCCGATCCGGTTATATATGACCGTGACTATGTGATCATGCTGTCTGATTGGTCTGACGAAGCCCCTGAAAACATTTATGCCAAATTAAAGAAACAAGCCGATTACTATAATTACCGTGAGCGTACGGTAATGGATTTTTTCTCTGACGTGAATAAAAATGGCTTAGCCAATACGTGGAACGCTCGTTCGATGTGGAATAACGCGCGCATGAGTGACAGAGACATATCTGATGTTACGGGTTCAACTTACACCTATTTAATGAATGGCAATCCTCCGCAACAGGGCTGGCAAGGGTTGTTTGAACAAGGTGAGAAGGTGCGCTTACGCTTTATAAATAGTTCTGCTATGACCATATTTGATGTACGTATACCGGGTCTCAAAATGAGTGTTGTCGCCAGTGATGGTCAGAACATTCAACCGGTATCTGTGGATGAATTTCGAATCGGTGTTGCTGAAACCTATGATGTGGTTATTGAGCCAGAGGTTGATAATGCCTATTGTATTTTCGCTCAAAGTATTGACCGCACCGGCTTTACGGTAGGTAACCTTACCTCAGATGCCAGTTTACATGCTCCTATTCCCCCAATGGATCCAAGGCCAGTCCTTGGCCACAGTGATATGGGCATGGATATGAGTGATATGGATATGAGCGGTATGGATCATAGCAAAATGGACATGGGCGCTGGTGATATGTCAGGCATGGATCACAGCAAGATGGCTATGGGTGGCGGTGATATGTCAGGCATGGATCACAGCAAGATGGCTATGGACGGCGGTGATATGTCAGGCATGGATCATAGCAAGATGGCTATGGGCAGCGGTGATATGTCAGGCATGGATCACAGCAAGATGGCTATGGGTGGCGGTGATATGTCAGGCATGGATCACAGCAAAATGGCCATGGACGCTGCGAAAGCGACAGTCTCAGGACTAGGGCTTGCAGGCTTTGGCAGTAACAATGAAATTAAACACATTGACACCGAGTTCGGCCCACAAGTGGATATGCGTGCAGATGCGCCAAAAAGTGGTTTACACGATCCCGGGATTGGATTGCGTGACCATCAACAACAATTTAATCGCAAAGTATTAACTTATGGCGATATTAAAGGCTTACATCCTACCTACGACACGCGCCAACCTAGCCGCGAAATTCAACTGCATTTAACCGGCAATATGAACCGATATATGTGGTCTGTGAATGGGGTGAAATTTATGGACGCCGCGCCATTAGAGTTTGAATACGGAGAAAGACTGCGGATCACCTTAGTGAACGACACGATGATGACTCACCCTATGCATTTGCATGGTATGTGGAGTGAGTTAGAGACAGGCGACCCTGATTTTATTCCCCGTAAGCACACGGTATTAGTTCAGCCGGGTTCTAAGATCAGTTACTTAGTCACCGCCGATGCAAAAGGGCAATGGGCATATCATTGCCACTTGTTATTCCACATGCCAGGCATGTTCAGAAAAGTCGTGGTGAAATAAGGGGAATACAGATGAATAAAACGAATTTAGTGGCATTGGGACTGTTGAGTCTGAGCGCCTCATTGGCTAGCTCAGCTGTGTTTGCCGGCGGTAATGATGATCCTCTATTAACAAAAGTCATGCTGGATCAATTTGAAAAAGGCGTGGATCCGCAAGATCCTACCCAGTTTAGTGCACAAGCCTGGTTAGGTTACGATTTGAATAAGTTGTGGCTTAAAACCGAAGGTGAATATTCAAATAGTGATAAGCAAGACCTTGAAATTCAGGCTCTTTACAGTAAGCCCATCGCACCATACTGGGATGTACAATTCGGTATTAAAACCGATATCAAACCGACGCCGAACCGTAATTGGGCTGTGATTGGGGTTCAAGGGTTAGCGCCATATTTTTTTGATATTGACGCGGCCTTATTCATCGGTGAACAAGGCCGTACGGCTATGCGGTTGAGTGCGGAATATGAACTGTTAATCACTCAAAAATTGATACTCACACCTGAAGTAGAAGTTAATTTATTTGGTAAGGACGATGCTGAACTTGGAATAGGCTCAGGCTTATCTGACGTCAGTGCAGGGCTGCGATTGAGATACGAGATTGTTCGAGAGTTCGCACCCTATATCGGTGTTGATTGGCGTCAGAAGCTCGGTAATACCGCCGATTACGCCCGAAGTGAAGGGGAAGATACACAAGAAACCCAGTTTGTTATTGGTTTTAGCGCGTGGTTCTAAGACCTCGTTCGTACACTGAGTTATAAGCTTGGCGCCAAGATGTTAGCTAAGCCAATATTAAATCATTTATGTAAACCGTTTTTCGATCGTTAAAAACAATATAAAAGGAAATATCATGAAATTATTTAACAACGTTTTAGTCGTAACAAGTCTATTCCTGAGTGCTTCAGCATTTGCTCATGTCGGACTGGGCAGTTCTATGCCCACTAACGGTGCCATGCTAAGTCAAGCACCAACAACGCTTGAACTGACCTTTACGGCTCCGGTACGTTTGGTCAAATTAACAATGCAAGATGAGAAGCAGCAAAGCGTACCGCTAACATTACCTTCAAGTGCGACCAGCCAAGCAGCATTTTCATTCGCTCTACCAGCATTAAGCGCAGCTAATTACACGGTTAACTGGATGATCATGGGTGATGACGGTCATAAGATGAAAGGCAACATGAGCTTTATGCTTCACGACTCTGGCATGAACACTCGCAGTGCACCGCCTATGACAATGGAGCATGAGACTAGCGAGCACACTGCACATCAATAAGTGGATGAGTAAACATGATATTAACCGTATTTGAAATATCGGTGTTGATATCTAAATGGGTTATCTATCTGAGTGTTGCCGCTGTTATTGGCGGCACATTGATGCAATACCTCATTAAGGGTCAACT
Organism: Shewanella sp. SM87; assembly: GCF_025653705.1. Taxonomy (NCBI): domain Bacteria; kingdom Pseudomonadati; phylum Pseudomonadota; class Gammaproteobacteria; order Alteromonadales; family Shewanellaceae; genus Shewanella; species Shewanella sp. SM87. Next base: position 28,502 of record NZ_JAKKSC010000041.1, on the reverse strand, counting down.
TAATCTGAGCATTAGCGTTGCAAAATATACCGGCCTAGGTGCCGTATTGGGATTGATTGCCGTTAGTATCAATTATTTTGCGCAAGTAGGGGCTTTTGCTGAAAACGGCTTGATGGGAATATTTGATGCGCAGATGCATGCTTTTCTGTGGCCAACCCAGGTAGGGCAAACGGTGCTTTGGCGCTTAATCGGTTTTGGGTTAATGCTAGTGGCTAGTGGTTTACTGTTACATAAGAACCGTTATATCAAAACGTTTTCTGCGGTATTAGCGATTCTCAGTTGTCTGTTAATTGCTGTCACGTTTACTTTTATTGGCCATAGCACTGAACTGGGATTGCTTGCTCAAGGCTTAATATTGATACACGTGTTGATCATTGGCAGTTGGATAGGCGCTTTTTATCCATTATGGAAATTATGCTGCACCGATGACCACATCGTCATAAAAAATGTCATGGATACATTTGGTCGTTTAGGCATAGTGATTGTCATTCTAGTGTTGCTTTCAGGCATGGGAATGGTGTGGATGTTGTTTGATAGTCCCACTGAATTAATCAGTTCCGATTATGGTATTGCGGTCACCATCAAGCTCTGTTTGGTGGCTATCATTTTGCTTATAGCAGCATGGCATAAATTGGTTTTAGTACCAAAATTAACGATTGCGAACACATTACTCGCAAAACAAAAACTACAAAAATCGATTGGATTAGAAGCATTAATAGCAGTACTGATATTAGCGACAACAGCGGTACTTTCGAGCGTGCTAGGTCCTATGAGCCTTGGATAATCACTATAAATTAACAGAGAGATAAAAATGAAAAATAGCCCTTTAACAATACTCATAACGACCGGGATATTACTGATGTCCGCAGGACAAAGCTCATTGAGCTTCGCCCATGGTGATGAAACTCACCCTATAGAACAAAAAGCGTTTATCGGTGTTGATTCCGCCGCGGGTAATGTCGTCAAACAATTTCATGCTGCATTACAAACGGGCAATGAGGCTATTGTTAGGCAGTCATTAGCAGCCAATGTGCAAATTTATGAAGGTGGAAAAGTAGAACGTTCACTTACGGATTATGCCAATCATCATATGCTTGCGGATATGGCTTACTTAAAAGGGTTAACCATAACGCCAAAAGAACACCAAATAACGATTACGGGTGACATTGCTATTTCAACGTCAATAAGTCACGCCCAAGGTGAATATAAGGGTAAAAGTATTGACTCGATGACCATGGAAACGCTTGTGTTAATTAAACAAGTGGATGGTAGTTGGAAAATAACCCACGTGCACTGGTCGTAACTAATAAGAATTTCATCAACCAGATAAAGGATTATCTTGAGTTCCTTTGTAGGTAGTGTTCCCAAGAAAACCACAAAGACTCACGTCATGTTAATGCATGATATTTTATGGAAAAGGATTTCCATTTTTTATATAAAAAAGACCGGAGTAATTCCAGTCCTTTTACAAGCCATATTTAAATGTTAATTTTAAATAAGTTTCATAGTTGTAATGCAAGTTCTATCGTTATTGAAAGTAGACAATACTTCTCTCGCCACTCTTTTGCTTCCGTCTTTTGCTTCATAGTAAATATTAAATGCTAAATTTTTATCTTTTGGAACCCAAAAGTCTATAAATCCATCACGTTGTGTCGTCATTTTTTTGTCTATTAATGTTTCACCTGTGTCAGTATCAATCATGACAACTTTCATTGTTTGATTTCTTATCTCTCCGGTACAACCTGTTAAAACATGATTCGTACATGGATGAGAACTATTAATGTACGGAGCTATTGAAAGAAAGAATTGATCTTTTGGTATTGCTACAGAACTACTTTTACCATCTGAGAAAGTTGCAACTATTCTATTGGGTAATACTTTTATCATTATCCCTTCATTATTTTTGTATAGTGTATGTGCTGTTGTAACAGCACTCTTATAGTCTAAGTTTTTAAACGTTTCTGCATTTATTATTGTGGCATATGATTGACTTGAATATGCAACTATAAGTGCTAATAGAATGTGTTTTTTAATCATGGTCTGATTTTTCCTATATAGTTTATAAAATATTTTTATTTAAACGTGCCTCGCTTATTTTTATTGTAACGATTGTGGTTTTATATATATTGATCTAATTAACATTATTGATATTGGCCTGATGTTTTTGGTCGTTTGTTTTTTTGTTTTTTAAATATATGCTTTAACGCTCTATTCTCCCACGTTTTTAGCTCAGGTTTTAAACTTGCGTCTTCATTTAATTTTTCTACCTAAGTTTTTAAACTTGGGTTTTAAACCTATGTTTATTTTAAATTAATATTTATGTCGGTTTGATATTTTTTTTGCGAAATAGATCACTGTTAAAAATGCTCTAGTTTGTATTATCGATTGGGTTTGTAATTTATTTGTTTATCTTTGATTTTAGTTTTACTTAATATAGTTTCTTATTTGTAACTTAACGTTAATAAGGTTTGTATGTTTAAATATAATAAATATGTTTTGGTGCTATTAGCAATGAGTAATAATGCACTCTCTAATGATGATATTGAGAGTTTTTCTGAATGGATACACAATGGTAATGTTGGAGGTACAGCGAGATCGTACTATTTCGAACAAGATTTTGACGATTCAAATACAGAGAATAGCTCGATTTGGGTGAATGGTGGTAATGTTACTTTTAATACATCAGAGTTTAATGGGTTTAAATTGGGAGGAGAGGTACAGGGGTCATACGTTAGTAATATCAATGATGATGATGATACAACTGCGGGAGATATGAACGCACAAGGTCTTGTATTATCGGAAGCTTTTTTGAAGTATCAGTTTGGTGATACTGTGTTTTCTGGAGGTAGACAACACTTTTCATCACCCCTTATCGCTAACTCAGGTGCAAGATTGATAAATGAATCTTTTGAAATGTATCAGGTGTCTTCAAGTCATTTTGATGGTACTGATATTTCGATTGGATATGTGACTAAATATCAGACTCGAACAGATAAATCGTTTTATGTTGATAATGAATTTGTTGATTTTGATTTTAATGGTTCTGGCTCTCCTGGCGATTTTTATAAAATAGGTAATGATGGCGTTTTTTTCGTACAAGTTAACAAGCGAATCGCTAAAAAATTCAAAGTTAACTCACAGTACGCAAATGTAATAAATGAAGTCCAAGCACTTTATGCGGATGTCGAATATACATTGCCAACTAACTTTAACAGTTATATTGCAATGCAATATTACAAAACTAAGTGGGATAAAAATGAACTAGTCGATAATGATCTTTTGGGCTTTAAAGTAGGTTTCAGTCAGGGAGGAGTAGATTTTTTTGCTGGTTATACATTAGCTGGAGGAAATGAAGGAGAAAATAGAGTTTTTAGAGGCATTGGTCAAGGAGCTTATTATCAGTTTACTGCCACTACTAAAACTGCGGGTGTTGGGGCATTTGAATCTGGAACAAATTCGTATCAATTGGGGTTAGGTTCTGCTATCTCTAATCTTAAAGGTAAAATATTTTATACATCTTTTGACAATCCCATAGTGGGAAAAGATTTAAATGAATGGACGGTTAATCTTGCATATCAATTTGATGGTAAACTCGAAAATATCGGTATATCAATTGATTTTTCAATATTGGATTATGAAAACAATCAAAAAGACGCTACAGATTTAAGAACGAAATTCATTTACAGCTTTTAAAGGTTGTAAATGTTTTTGACAAATGTTAATTCCCTAATAATTATATTGTAATTGTAAATTCAGGTCGTGTTAATGGGTGTGCTTGGGTTTACAATTTTATATGAAAAATACGTCTAGATGATTAAAGTTGAAAAACTTGTTATTTGATAATTTATCAATATCTACGTTTACAAAAAAATTCATCTTGAATGTATTTTAGAACCAGGGGGTTACACAGGGTGAGATTATGCTTTGTAAATTCTGTTAACATTTAGCTATTTTGTTCTTAAGTCGACTTAATGCGAGATTATTGATTGATATAAATCATCCATAATCGAATGAAATTCGTTCGACTGGATAGGTTTGTTAACCAATTTAACAATGTATAATCCGGCCCTGGGGGGTTACAAACATAAGCAGGGCGAGATCGTGAATATATTTTAACCGTTTTGAGCTAAATTTGACGGACGGCATCGATTATGATCTTATGCTCTCTTTTTCTTATAGAGAGCATAAGAGCATGTACCTTGAAGCCTTCACATCACATTTCAACTCGATTGCTGACAGCCGACAATCTGCCAAAGTGACTTACCCGTTGCATGATGTATTGTTCGTCACTCTGTGTGGTGTGATTGCTGGCGCCGAAGGTTGGTCTGAGATCCACGATTATGCTGTCGGGCACCATAATTGGTTTAAAGAAAAGGGAATTCTGACCGAAGGTGTCCCTGTCCGGGGGAAGCACAACCTATATTTTCATTTCCATAACTGAAACAAGTCCGGCAGTGTTTATTTCTCCGGGAGTTGGCTGGATATTCATTTCCTGGCGTACTCTGACGCCGGGTATTGATGAAGCAATCCAGCCTTACTGATAAGTTGCACTAATTATATCGAATGGCTTCTGTTTGCTGCATGACAGGCTAATGACATCTTTGTCATTTAAATCTTTATTCTCAGTGTTGGGGCTCCGGAATCCTTTGCTCCAGTCTGAGCACGGATAAGATAAAACGAGTTGAGCGTACGTCCGATTCCACCTGCACTCTTCCGTGATGTGCTTCCACGATTGACTTCACAATTGCAAGGCCGATGCCGCTGCCTTCTCCTTTTCGTTGTCTGGACGGATCCACCCGATAAAAACGGTCAAAAAGCCTTGATAAATGCTCTTCAGGGATTGGTTTCCCCGGATTTTCAATCACCAGGTCAAAAAAGCTCTCTTGCTCTCTTATTGAGACGGTGATTGCCTGTCCCTCCGGGGTATAACGCAGGGCATTGGATAACAGATTATTGATCGCTCTTCTGAACATTTGTGGATCTCCCTCAACCAGGCAGGGCATCCCGTTAAATTTGAGCGTGATATTGCGTTCTTCGGCCCAGGCTTCGAAAAACTCGAAGACTTTCATGACTTCTGCTCTGAGGTCAAACCGGACCCTGTCAGGTATAAGCTGATTATTGTCCGCCTGCGCCAGGAACAGCATGTCGCTGACCATTTTGGTCATCCGGTTATACTCTTCAAGACTGGAGTAGAGGACATCCTCAAGTTCCTTCTGGGTTCGATCCTGACTCAGTGCGATTTCAGTCTGCGTCACCAGATTGGTGATGGGCGTTCTGATCTCGTGCGCGATATCGGCAGAGAAATTGGCCTGGCGGGTAAAGACATCCTCAATCTTTCCAATCATATGATTGAACGAGATAACCAGCTGTTCCAGCTCAATGGGAACGCGTGTCGGTTCCAGCCGCGCATCAAGATTCTCGGAGGTGATGCTTTTAATGGCATTGCTGACATTACGAAGGGGCAGGTGCCCCTGACGGACAGCGATGCGAATGATCAGAACAATCAGCAGGCTTATCACGACGGCAATCGCAATCAGATTTTTTTTCAGCGCATCGAGGTAATGGAGATGGAAATTAATGGAGAGGCCAGTCAGCATGACATAGTTCTGCTGTTTGCCCTGAAATATCGCCTGGCCAGAGGAGGCGATAATCCGGTATGTTTCCATCTTCATTTCAGACCCGGTATCCATCGGTCTCGCAGGATCCTCCACCGTCCAGAGAAAGACATCCCGTGCGTGGCTGTGCTCGCTAAAATCTGCTGAATTCACGGCCGGGCGTAGTGCTGCCCCCTGCGCTGAACTAAAGAGCACCTCACCCCTGGGATTGAGGAGCAAAAGGGCAACGTTGCGGTAGCTGGCAATCGATTCCTTTATTTTGCTTACTTTTTTTTCATCTGGATCTACCGGGGACTGGAGTATACGGTTCAGTGTGGTGCTGATTTGTTGAAGATCGCTGACATCCTGCTCGGCAAAATGATTTTCAACAGAATGCAGCATAAACCAGGTGAAGGCGATAAAAGCCAGTATCGTGGACAGGCTGATAAAAAAGGTCAGCCGCAGGGAGAGTGAGAAAGGGTGCCTGGAAGGTTTGCTATGCATCCGGGACCTCCAGCATATAGCCCACGCCCCGGACTGTCTGGATCAGCTTTGTCTCGTAATCGTTGTCTATTTTAGCGCGGAGTCGCTTTACGGCGACATCAATCGCGTTAGTGTCGCTGTCAAAATTCATGTCCCAGACCTGAGAGGCAATCAGGGAACGGGGAAGAACCTCTCCCTGATGGCGAATGAAAAATTCCAGCAGGCTGAACTCTTTACTGGTGAGCACAATGCGGTTTCCGGCGCGACTGACTTTTCTGGATACGAGATCAATCGAGAGACCAGCCACCCTAAACTGGCTTTCCGTGATCATCGTGTTTCCCCGCCTCAGAAGGGTTTTCACCCGGGCTAGCAGTTCGGCAAACGCAAAGGGTTTAACCAGATAATCGTCCGCACCCAGTTCCAGTCCTTTGACCCTGTGTTCGATCGTGCCGAGGGCCGTCAGCAGTAAGACCGGCATACCCTTTCCGGCAGTGCGCAGCATCCGGATGATATCCCAGCCGTTCACATCAGGCAGCATGATGTCCAGAATGACTAAATCATACTCGGCTGTCATGGCGAGATGATATCCGGTAAGACCATTATCAGCGTGATCCACTACGAACCCTGCCTCTCTAAGCCCTTTGCTGAGATATTCACCTGTTTTAATTTCGTCTTCGACGATCAATATTTTCATCTTGCTCCCCGGCTGGCTGCTAAGGTCATTCTATTGCGCCCACGATCATTATCAACGGATTACAGCAAAAATGACAACATTGTCATTATCCTGTCACCCGACAAACAGAGAGCGTTCGGTAAAGTACCCCTATCAATACTCTGGACTTCATTTGAACCATTTACCAGGTCTGCCTGGACGAGAAGCGTTATGTTCAAATTAAAATTACTCAGCATTAGCACGATATTCATCCTGACCGGTTGTGTCTCTCTGGCACCTGAATATCAGCGCCCGGCAGCACCGGTACCCCAGCAGTTTTCACTGTCCCGAAACAGCCTTACGCCAGCAGTGAATGGTTATCAGGATACGGGCTGGCGTAACTTTTTTGTCGATCCCCAGGTTACCCGGCTGATCGGGGAAGCCCTTGCTAATAACCGTAATTTGAGAATGGCTGCCCTGAAGGTTGAAGAGGCCCGGGCCCAGTTCAACGTCACGGATGCAGATCGTTATCCCCAGCTGAATGCCTCATCCGGGATCACCTACAGCGGTGGTCTGAAAGGCGACAAGCCGACCACACAGGAGTACGACGCGGGTCTGGAACTCCGCTATGAGCTCGATTTTTTCGGCAAGCTCAAGAACATGAGTGACGCTGATCGCCAGAACTACTTTGCCAGCGAAGAAGCCCGTCGGGCTGTACATATCCTGCTGGTCTCCAGCGTTTCACAAAGCTATTTCAGCCAGCAACTGGCGTATGAACAACTCCGTATCGCGCGGGAAACGCTGAAAAATTACGAACAGTCCTATGCTTTCGTTGAGCAACAGCTCGTGACCGGGAGTACGAATGTGCTGGCGCTTGAACAGGCCAGGGGACAAATCGAAAGTACCCGCGCTGAGATAGCCAAACGAGAAGGCGATCTGGCTCAGGCAAACAATGCCCTGCAACTGGTGCTGGGAACGTACCGTGCACTGCCGCCAGAAAAAGGGATGAAAGGCGGTGAGATCGCGCCAGTTAAACTGCCATCAAACCTGTCGTCACAAATTTTGCTGCAGCGACCGGATATTATGGAGGCGGAATACCAGCTGAAAGCGGCTGATGCGAATATTGGCGCAGCGCGGGCGGCCTTTTTCCCGTCCATTACCCTGACCAGTGGCCTTTCCGCAAGCAGTACGGAGCTGTCCAGTCTCTTCACGCCAGGAAGCGGAATGTGGAATTTTATCCCTAAAATTGACATTCCTGTTTTTAATGCCGGCAGGAACAAAGCCTATCTCAAACTGGCAGAAATTCGCCAGCAACAGTCGGTGGTTAATTACGAACAAAAAATTCAGTCCGCCTTTAAGGATGTTTCCGACACGTTTGCGCTGCGCGACAGCCTTAGCCAGCAACTTGAGTCACAGCAGCGTTATCTTGATTCACTTCAGATAACTCTCCAGCGAGCCAGAGGATTGTATGCAAGTGGTGCTGTCAGTTACATCGAAGTGCTGGATGCAGAACGTTCCCTCTTCGCTACGCAGCAAACCATTCTCGATCTTACCTATTCCCGACAGGTTAACGAAATTAATCTGTTTACTGCGCTGGGTGGCGGTTGGGTAGAATAAATTTATTTAATTAATCAGGAAATTAAAAATGCGTAATTCACTTAAAGCTGTTTTATTTGGTGCCTTCTCTGTCATGTTTTCTGCCTGTCTTCATGCTGAAACACATCAGCATGGCGATATGAATGCTGCCAGTGATGCTTCGGTACAGCAGGTTATCAAGGGCACCGGTGTCGTTAAAGACATTGATATGAATAGTAAAAAGATCACCATTTCGCACGAAGCAATCCCTGCGGTGGGCTGGCCTGCAATGACCATGCGCTTCACTTTTGTTAATGCAGACGACGCTATCAATGCCCTGAAAACCGGCAACCATGTCGATTTCTCGTTTATTCAGCAGGGCAATATCTCCTTACTCAAAAGCATTAACGTTACGCAATCCTGATTGACTGTCCGGAGCGAATACATCCAGTGCGCCTGAACATTCATTAAGGGATTACTGTGAATGAATGATCGGGCGCATATGCCAGGTGTTTTGATTTTTCAGCGAGAAATTGTATGGCTTCTTTAAAGATAAAATATGCTGCAATAATTATCAGCAGCCTCCTAGCAGGAGGGCTGATATCGGTTACTGCCTGGCAGTATGTAAACTCATCACAAAAAACAGTACAAACAGAACAAAAGGCACCGGAGAAAAAGGTACTTTTCTGGTATGACCCGATGAAACCGGGTACCAAATTTGATAAACCCGGAAAATCTCCCTTTATGGATATGGACCTTGTGCCTAAATATGCTGATGAAAGCGACGAGAAAAGCAATGGCGGGATCCGTATTGACCCAACGCAGGTTCAGAACCTGGGATTAAAAACGCAAAAAGTCACGCGCGGAATGCTGAATTATTCTCAGACGATCCCGGCGAATGTCAGTTACAACGAGTATCAGTTTGTCATTTTGCAGGCACGCTCTGACGGTTTTGTCGAAAAAGTGTATCCCCTGACGATTGGCGATCATGTGAAGAAAGGCACTCCGCTTATCGATATCACCATTCCTGAATGGGTTGAGGCACAAAGTGAGTTCCTGCTGCTATCCGGTACAGGCGGTACGCCAACCCAGATAAAAGGGGTTCTGGAGCGACTTCGTCTGGCTGGTATGCCGGAAGAGGATATTCAAAGACTGCGTTCAACCCGCACAATCCAGACCCGTTTTACCATTAAAGCACCTATTGATGGTGTCATTACTGCATTTGACCTGCGCACCGGCATGAATATTTCGAAAGATAAGGTGGTGGCTCAGATTCAGGGGATGGACCCGGTCTGGATCAGCGCTGCAGTGCCAGAATCTATCGCCTATCTGCTGAAAGATACGTCGCAGTTTGAAATTTCGGTACCGGCTTATCCGGATAAAACATTCCATGTCGAAAAATGGAACATTCTTCCCAGCGTGGATCAGACAACCCGTACGCTTCAGGTCCGTCTCCAGGTTTCTAATAAGGATGAGTTTCTCAAACCGGGCATGAATGCCTATCTCAAACTGAATACCAAGAGCCAGGAGATGCTGCTGATACCAAGCCAGGCCGTTATTGATACCGGCAAAGAACAGCGCGTGATTACTGTTGATGATGAAGGCAAGTTTGTGCCGAAACAGATCCACGTTCTGCATGAATCACAGCAACAGTCCGGCATCGGCTCCGGCCTGAATGAAGGCGATACCGTGGTGGTCAGTGGCCTGTTCCTCATTGACTCCGAAGCCAATATTACGGGCGCGCTGGAACGTATGCGCCACCCTGAAAAAACAGAAAGCAGTATGCCAGCAATGTCTGACCAGCCTGTAAATATGCATTCAGGGCACTGAGGAGACGACGATGATTGAATGGATTATCCGGCGCTCTGTCGCCAACCGTTTCCTGGTCATGATGGGGGCCCTGTTTCTCAGCATCTGGGGAACATGGACGATTATTAACACGCCGGTAGATGCCTTGCCTGACCTGTCAGATGTGCAGGTCATTATCAAAACCAGCTATCCCGGCCAGGCCCCGCAGCTTGTAGAAAACCAGGTCACCTATCCGCTTACCACCACCATGCTGTCCGTGCCTGGCGCAAAAACCGTGCGTGGTTTTTCACAGTTCGGGGATTCGTATGTGTATGTCATTTTTGAAGACGGCACCGATCTGTACTGGGCGCGCTCTCGCGTGCTGGAGTATCTGAATCAGGTTCAGGGAAAACTGCCTGCTGGTGTGAGTTCTGAAATCGGTCCTGATGCCACGGGTGTGGGCTGGATTTTTGAATATGCCCTTGTCGATCGCAGCGGAAAACACGACCTTTCAGAACTGCGTTCTCTGCAGGACTGGTTCCTGAAGTTTGAGCTGAAAACCATTCCTAATGTCGCTGAAGTTGCATCCGTAGGCGGCGTGGTTAAGCAGTATCAGATCCAGCTTGACCCGGTAAAACTGACGCAGTACGGCATCAGTCTGCCAGAAGTAAAACAAGCTCTTAGCTCATCTAACCAGGAAGCCGGTGGCTCATCTGTTGAAATTGCTGAGTCAGAGTATATGGTCCGGGCCAGCGGTTATCTTCAGACTATTGATGATTTCAAAAATATCGTCCTGAAAACGGGGGAAAATGGAGTACCTGTTTACCTGCGTGATGTTGCCCGCATACAAATGGGACCGGAAATGCGGCGTGGTATCGCTGAGCTTAACGGTCAGGGCGAAGTCGCTGGCGGAGTGGTGATCCTGCGTTCGGGCAAAAATGCACGCGAAGTCATTACGGCGGTGAGGGATAAACTGGACACGCTGAAGGCAAGCCTGCCTGAAGGAGTGGAGATCGTAACGACATACGATCGCAGCCAGTTAATCGATCGTGCGATTGACAACCTCAGTTACAAGCTTCTTGAAGAGTTTATCGTTGTTGCTGTCGTTTGCGCACTGTTCCTCTGGCATGTCCGTTCTGCCCTGGTGGCGATTATTTCTCTGCCACTTGGCCTGTGTATCGCCTTTATCGTCATGCACTTCCAGGGGCTGAATGCCAACATTATGTCGCTGGGAGGGATTGCAATAGCCGTCGGAGCGATGGTGGATGCCGCCATCGTCATGATCGAAAACGCGCATAAACGGCTTGAGGAGTGGGACCATCAGCATCCCGGGGAACAGATTGATAATGCCACCCGCTGGAAGGTTATCACTGACGCCTCCGTTGAAGTGGGTCCAGCGCTGTTTATCAGCCTGCTGATTATCACATTATCGTTCATTCCTATTTTTACCCTGGAAGGGCAGGAAGGGCGTCTGTTTGGTCCGCTGGCCTTTACAAAAACGTATTCCATGGCGGGTGCAGCCATACTGGCAATCATTGTTATCCCTATTCTGATGGGGTTCTGGATCCGCGGGAAAATTCCTGCTGAGACCAGTAACCCACTGAACCGGTTGCTGATTAAAGCGTATCACCCGTTACTGCTCAGGGTACTACACTGGCCAAAAACAACCCTGCTGGTTGCGGCTTTATCCATTTTCACTGTTATATGGCCACTGAGTCAGGTGGGCGGCGAGTTTTTACCGAAGATTAACGAAGGTGACCTGTTGTATATGCCGTCAACGTTACCTGGCGTGTCTCCTGGAGAAGCTGCTGCGCTCTTACAGACCACGGACAAACTAATCAAAACGGTGCCTGAAGTGGCCTCAGTTTTTGGCAAGACCGGTAAGGCTGAGACCGCCACGGATTCTGCTCCGCTCGAAATGATGGAAACCACCATCCAACTGAAACCTGAGGATCAGTGGCGTCCAGGCATGACGATTGACAAGATTATTGAAGAACTCGACAGGACCGTCCGTTTACCGGGTCTGGCCAACCTCTGGGTACCGCCTATCCGTAACCGTATTGATATGCTCTCAACCGGCATTAAAAGTCCGATAGGTATTAAGGTATCGGGTACTGTTCTGTCGGATATCGATGTAACAGCACAGAGTATCGAAGCAGTCGCTAAAACCGTACCTGGTGTGGTTTCCGTACTGGCTGAACGACTGGAAGGTGGACGTTATATTGATGTGGACATTAACCGGGAAAAAGCTTCCCGGTACGGGATGACTGTGGGCGACGTCCAGCTGTTCGTCTCTTCAGCAATCGGTGGGGCTATGGTGGGTGAGACGGTTGAAGGCGTGGCCCGGTACCCTATTAACATTCGCTATCCGCAGGATTACCGTAACAGTCCGCAGGCGTTGAGAGAGATGCCAATCCTGACCCCAATGAAGCAGCAAATTACGCTGGGCGATGTTGCCGATATTAAGGTCGTTTACGGACCAACCATGCTGAAAACCGAAAATGCCCGGCCAGCCAGCTGGATTTATGTTGATGCCCGCGGCAGGGACATGGTGTCGGTGGTGAACGATATTAAGACGGCCATCAGTGAGAAAGTGAAACTGAGACCGGGGACCAGTGTGGCATTCTCAGGACAGTTTGAATTACTCGAGCACGCCAATAAGAAATTAAAACTGATGGTACCGATGACGGTGATGATCATCTTCATCCTGTTATATCTGGCATTCCGCAGGGTTGATGAAGCCCTGTTGATCCTGATGAGCCTGCCGTTTGCCCTGGTTGGCGGGATATGGTTCCTGTACTGGCAGGGCTTCCATATGTCAGTGGCGACCGGAACCGGGTTTATCGCCCTGGCCGGGGTGGCAGCAGAGTTTGGCGTGGTCATGCTGATATATCTGCGTCATGCCATTGAAGCGCACCCGGAATTGTCCCGTAAAGAGACGTTCACACCGGAAGGCCTTGATGAAGCCCTCTATCATGGTGCCGTACTGCGTGTCCGGCCGAAAGCCATGACCGTGGCGGTGATCATTGCGGGTCTGCTGCCAATACTCTGGGGAACCGGTGCAGGTTCAGAAGTCATGAGCCGTATCGCGGCACCCATGATTGGTGGGATGATCACGGCTCCGCTGCTGTCCCTGTTCATTATTCCTGCCGCCTACAAATTAATCTGGCTGCGCAGACATAAAAAAAGCGTGTCCTGAACCTGAAAGGGCACCCCCTGTGGGTGTCCTTCTTTACTGATTCACCCTGACGTCAGGGTTTATATCGATAATATACAGAGGTGAGTATGAAAAAAGTGGTTCTAATGGCGCTGGCTCTCGGCCTTTCACTACCCGCGATGGCGAGTGAAAAAGTGATTGATATGTACAAATCTGAAAACTGTGGCTGTTGTTCCCTGTGGGGCAAAGCGATGGAAAAAGACGGGTTTGAAGTACGAACTCACGTCATGAATGATCAGGCGCTGTCAGCCCTGAAAGAAAAGCATGCTATTCCTGCAGGACTACGAAGTTGTCATACCGCGGTTGCCGGTAATTTGATCATTGAAGGCCATGTGCCTGCGACAACGATACATAAGGCAATGCAGTCTGGTTCGGGTATATACGGTCTCGCCACCCCCGGTATGCCAGCAGGAAGTCCTGGAATGGAGATGGGAGCCCGAAAAGAGGCTTACGATGTTATCGCATTCTCACCGGATGGAAGTAAAAAAGTCTTCCAGCGAATCGAATAGTCAGCGGAACGGCTGATAACGGGACGCCGGTAGCAGGCACTCCTGTGCCGGCGATATTCGTGGTAATCGCATCCATGACATACCCTGAAGACAGAAGATGCTTCGGTATGCATAAGGAGAGTTACTGTGAAAAATGACAATGCAGTGCAACACAACAACCAGACTGCTTCTGAGCAGACATTATCCCCGGACGAGGGCCACGTATTGCATAAGGTGAGAGATCCCGTGTGCGGGATGGCCATCCTGCCCGACAGGGCGCACAGCAGCATTCGATACCAGGACCATCAACTTTATTTCTGCTCCGCCAGCTGTGAGAGTAAATTTAAAGCCCATCCCGATCGTTATCTTACCGAAGATGCCAGTGAACATTCCCATCACCATCACCACGATCATCACGAAGTCAGCCCTGATCAGATAAAACAGCCTCACCACCAGGCGGAAAAAGAGAATTCTGAAGGTGTGTGGACATGTCCGATGCACCCGGAGATACGCCGCAGTGGTCCCGGAAGCTGTCCTGTCTGTGGAATGGCACTGGAGCCGCTTGTAGCTACGGCATCCACGGGGCCGAGTGATGAACTTCACGACATGACAAGACGCTTCTGGCTGGGGTTGTTGCTGGCGTTTCCGGTTCTGGTACTCGAAATGGGATCTCATCTGTTTCCCGACTTGAGGAATACAGTACCGCCACAGTACAACACATGGCTGCAGCTGCTTCTGGCCTCCCCTGTCGTGTTGTGGTGTGGCTGGCCATTCTTCGCCCGGGCCGGAATGTCGTTACGTAACCGCTCCCTGAATATGTTTACCCTTGTTGCAATGGGGACCGGCGTAGCCTGGGTTTACAGCGTCATTGCAACCGTCTTCCCCTCCTGGTTTCCTGCATCGTTCAGAAACATGGATGGCCTGGTGGCCGTTTATTTTGAAGCCGCAGCAGTTATTACGGTGCTTGTTCTGCTGGGACAGGTTCTTGAGCTGCGGGCACGGGAACAAACCTCAGGCGCCATTACTGCGCTTCTGAACCTTGCCCCCAAAACCGCCAGACGGCTGGATCATGACGGTCATGAAACGGATATTAATGCGGAAGATGTCCTGCCTGGCGATAAGCTCCGCATCAGACCTGGAGAGAGTATTCCGGTCGACGGTATCGTGATCGAAGGCAAAACAACCGTTGATGAATCGATGGTGACCGGGGAGTCTATGCCGGTTACCAAAACGAAGGGTGACCCTGTCATTGGGGGGACGATTAATCAGACAGGTAGTCTTATCATCCGTGCAGAGAAAGTCGGTGATGAAACGATGCTCTCACGAATTGTTCAGATGGTCGCTGATGCACAGCGTTCGCGTGCCCCCATCCAGAGAATGGCTGACAGCGTTTCAGGCTGGTTTGTTCCTCTGGTGATACTTATCGCGGTTGTTGCTTTCGTGATCTGGTCTGTCTGGGGGCCCGAGCCCAGGATGGCGCACGGTCTGATTGCGGCTGTGTCGGTCCTGATTATTGCCTGCCCCTGCGCACTGGGGCTGGCCACACCGATGTCGATAATGGTGGGGGTAGGCAAAGGAGCCCAGGCCGGGGTGTTAATCAGGAATGCCGAAGCCCTTGAGCGTCTTGAAAAAGTGGACACGCTGGTTGTCGACAAAACAGGCACGCTCACGGAAGGTTCGCCTACGGTGACAGGGATTATCAGTCTCAATCCGGGTGGGGAAGCATCTCTTTTACGTGTAGCGGCCGCAGTGGAAAAAGGCTCGCAGCATCCGCTGGGTATGGCTGTAGTCCGGGCAGCCCAGCACAGGGGGATCATGATACCCGCAGTCAGTGATTTCAATGCTCCGTCGGGGAAAGGTGTTTCAGGCGATGTTGAAGGTCAACGGGTTGTTATTGGTAATGAACTGGCTATGCAGGAAAACAGTATCGTTATTGATAATCAAAAGGCCGTTGCGGATACGTTGCGGATGGAAGGCGCTACCGTTATCTATGTGGCCACAGATGGGTACCTTGCAGGCCTGATAGCTATCTCGGATCCCGTGAAAGCAACCACGCCGGATGCGCTTAAAGCTTTGCGTCAGGCGGGGATCCGCATTGTTATGCTCACCGGGGATAACCAGCTTACTGCTGAAGCAGTCGCACGGAAACTGGGAATAGATGAGGTTGAAGCCGGGGTTCTGCCTGACGGCAAAAAAGCAGTGATAACCCGACTGAAAGCGTCTGGTCATGTGGTTGCGATGGCGGGGGACGGTGTAAATGATGCCCCGGCGCTGGCAGCGGCTGACGTGGGCATAGCTATGGGAACGGGTACAGATGTGGCAATTGAAAGTGCCGGAGTCACCCTTCTCAAAGGCGACTTGATGATACTGAACAGGGCCCGTCATCTGTCAGAGATCACCATGAAAAATATCCGACAGAATCTGTTTTTTGCATTTATCTACAACGCACTTGGCGTGCCTGTGGCTGCAGGTCTGCTTTATCCTGTGTATGGAATACTGCTGTCGCCAGTTATTGCGGCGGCGGCCATGGCTCTTTCCTCCGTCAGCGTCATTGTGAATGCGTTGCGTCTGAAAAGTGTCAGGCTCGGGAAATAACACTGAGTGAAGGGTCAGTTACGAACAGAAGGAGTCCAGTATGAAAAGTACCACCTATGCGCTTATTGCTGTCGCCGCGATCGCGGCATTTGCCCTCCTGCGCGAACACTGGTCACATGTGGCAGGTTACTGGCCATATCTGTTATTGCTGGTCTGCCCGCTAATGCATCTTTTCCACGGCCACGGAGGGCATGGAGATCATCAACATCACGGAAGTGAAAACGATAAAAAAAATTAATCCGGCAGACGGGGCCGCGTCGCGGTCCCGTTATCAGTCCAGGTATCGTTCGTAGTCTCTGGCATGCGCAAAGGCATGCTGTTC
Source organism: Shewanella sp. SM87 (assembly GCF_025653705.1). Lineage (NCBI taxonomy): Bacteria > Pseudomonadati > Pseudomonadota > Gammaproteobacteria > Alteromonadales > Shewanellaceae > Shewanella > Shewanella sp. SM87. Next base: position 11,788 of record NZ_JAKKSC010000041.1, on the reverse strand, counting down.
GAGTTTGTTATCAGCGGGTGCCGCTGCCCGGAACGCCAGAGAGTTAACAGGGTTGTTATTGATGACCAGCTCGTAATGCAGATGAGGACCGGATGAACGTCCGCTGTTACCGGATAACGCAATAGCACCTCCCCGTGTAACCCTGGCCCCTTTAGTAACGAGTATTTTATTGAGGTGGAGATAGCGAGTTTTAACACCGGCTTTTCCCGTTACTTCAACAAAATATCCCATGGTACTGTTGTATTCGGCCCGGGTGATTTTTCCGTCGATGACGCTGACTATTTTCGTGTTCATGGGCATGGAATAATCAATGCCATTATGGGGACTCACTTTTCCGGATACCGGGTTAAGTCTTGCAGGATTGAAAGGCGAACTGAGTCTTGCTGTGGCCGGTAACGGATAATCGAGACTGCCTTTCCCGGAAGTATCGGAAAGGTTATAGAACTTTTTATCTGATATACGATACGCCGTGTAATTAAATGAACCGGACGTAAATTTATAGGCCACGACACGTGATTTTCCCGCTTTCTTTTGCAGTACGAGTTTTAATGATTCATTTTTTTTCAAATGCCGCAGATTAAACCGGGAAGGCAAGGAGCGCTGAAGAGTAGCGATCTCGTTCGATTCCAGCCCCGAGCGGGTGGCTGAAAGGCAGGCATTTTCTTTTACGACATCGGTAGAATACATTTACTGGAATTCGCCGTTAGCATGAACACTGCGGCGTATGCTAGGGGTTTTCAGGAGGCGTGTCATCTGTCAGTTAATCGGGAGCACCGTTGATGGTCGTCATTTTTGTAACATATCTTGTTTCCCGTTTGCTCCTGAAGCTCTGGGAACTGTATGACCAGCCCGACGGTGATGATTAACGGGACTGATACAGGTTACGGCAGAGCAATATGGGGCTCATGTCCTGCTACGTAACCCGTCAGTAAAGCCCTGCTGCGCACCTGACGCTAAGCACTAACCCGCCTGCAGTTACCTGGACGAATACAGGCCGCGAAGCTTTCTTGCCTGCGTCTGATGAGCTTCCGCACCGGCATTATTGACCTGCTCATGCACGAGGGCGGCTTTCTCTCCGGCATTCAGTTCGTTAAAAGAAGAAGAGAAGGTCTTTGAATTTTCACCACTCTCGGACAGCATTTTTTTATGTTCCTCAATCATTTTCTGATGTGCATAGGACGGGCTGTTGTTCATAAATGAATGAGCAACAATGGCCCTTTCATGTTCATTCATTTCAGAGAATGAGGGCGTGCTGTTTTTATTAATCCTGTCCGGCAAATTTTCATGCGTCGAGGAATTCACATGACTGACGGCTGAGGCATTATTAACAAATCGATGTGCTTCATGGGCAATATCACTGGACTGAGCAAAAGCTGCCCCACAAAATAAAGCTGTAAACGCAGTGGTCGTGATTAATATATTCATGTGTAATTACCTTCTGAGGTACATAAAAGATGTCCTTATGATCATATATAAAAATAATCAACCTGTGGGGAAGATGACGTAAATGTAATACAGCTATGTACATTACACGATTGTAATGAATTTGTTTCTTAAGGTGTGCTAGCTTCATTTCATTGTAAGTGGATGAACCAGTAATTTAATTTAAATCGGTTCTCGAATTCTGTCAGTAACCATACTTTAAATAAGGGAATGCGCATGCTGTTGAAAACGTCTCGACGAACTTTCCTGAAGGGGTTAACCCTCTCTGGCGTAGCCGGAAGTCTTGGCGTATGGAGTTTCAATGCGCGTTCCAGTCTGAGCCTGCCAGTTGCCGCATCCCTGCAGGGTACTCAGTTTGACCTGACCATTGGTGAAACGGCCGTCAATATCCAGAGGTTGAGCGCCTGCTCGTCTATCCAAAAAGTCAGTGAGCCTCGGTTGGTCAACGCCTTGTTATATTCCGGCCAATTGGTAATGCGAGATTTAGATTTGCCCATCTGATAGCGGTTCCTGCGTGGTATTCACAGGATCTGATCGCATCTGAGACGGAAGGTTCATTCATTTAGGCAACAACGCCATTATCTACTCCAGTTAATCTTAGGTTTCTGACAACTAAAGTCGCTTCTTTAACGCCCGGTCTATGTTCAAAATCACTCATAATGTCTCTCTTAATCATTAACTCATCATTTTTCTGATGATTTAGGTAAAAAGTAATTAACAAAAAATGGCCAATTTTCTAACCTAGACCGTAAACAGCTTAGGTTAGAACCAAGATATTGATTGCAAAGTTCAAAAAGGCTCATTTTAATACTGCTATTATCTTCATCATTGATACCAACATATTGAAAAATACGCATGGATATCTAGTGTTTACTCAACAATCAATACACCTTTATACATTTGCATCTGACAATGAAATGGATACTCACCCTTTTCCAGAGCTGGTAATGATATCGTCGTGGGCTTATCCAGCGCTAAATCCTGGCTAATCTCCAAGTCGGGTAGCAGGACTGTGGCTGAACATCCGGATTTATCTTGGCGTAAAAAAGTTATCTCTGTTGGTGTATTAGCCGAAATTTTAATTCGTGCAGGCGTATACACACCGTCTTTAACCAGTATCAATGTACTAGCGTCAACACTAGAATCCTTTGTCGGTTTATATAGCCAAAACCACCAAATGATAAAACCGATTAATGCGATACACAGTAAATTAATTAACATATTGAAGCTCCTAGTGTTCTTTGGCTTTAAACAAACGTAAACGGTTAGCGTTACTCACTACGGTAAGTGATGAAAAGGCCATCGCAGCCCCGGCAATCACTGGATTTAGCAAAATACCAAAAACAGGGAAAAGCACACCTGCTGCTAAGGGAATACCCGCGACGTTGTAAATAAACGCGCCAAACAAGTTTTGTTTAATGTTGCGCAGCGTTGCTTTACTAATGGCTATCGCATCGGCTAAGCCATGAAGTGATCCGCGCATTAAGGTAATATCAGCGCTTTCTATCGCCACATCAGTGCCTGTTCCAATAGCAAAGCCAACATCGGCTAACGCTAATGCGGGGGCGTCATTAATCCCATCGCCGGTCATACCAACCACTTCATTTTGTTGCTGAAGTTCAGCCACTTTATTGGCTTTATCTTCTGGCATGACTTCTGCGAAAAAATCATCAATACCGACTTTTTTAGCCACTGCGGCGGCGGTCGCTTTATTGTCCCCGGTTAACATTATCACTTTGATGCCACTGCGTTTCAGTCTCGCAATCGCTTCGATTGAATCAGGCTTTATCGGATCTGATACCGCAATAATGGCCAGTAATTGCCCTGCAAGCGCTAAATACATTGGTGTTTTAGCATTTTCAGCTAACACTTGGGCCTTAGCTTCATTGAATCCAATATCAATATTTTTGTCTTGCATTAATTTTAGATTACCAAATAATAATATCTGGCCATCCACTTCAGCTTCTACACCTTTACCTGAAATGGCATTGAAGTGCTCAGTGTTAATGGCTTCAATACCTCTATCATTCGCACTTTCAACAATCGCTTGCGCGAGTGGATGTTCGGAGTGACTTTCAATTCCAGCAGACAAGGCAAGTACCTGCTCTTCACTGTCTGTATTAACCAAAATAATATCGGTAACTTGCGGTTTACCTTCGGTAATGGTGCCGGTTTTATCCAATACCATGGCGGTTATTTTAGACGCGGTTTGCAATGCTTCACCGTTCCGAATAAGCACTCCCGATTCAGCCGCCTTACCAACGCCGACCATCACTGACATTGGCGTTGCGAGTCCTAACGCACAAGGACAAGCAATAATTAATACTGTTGTTGCAGACACGATGGCAAATACACTCGACGGCTCAGGGCCAAAGTTAAACCACACCATGGCACTGACTGTAGCGATGATCATAATGGCGGGCACAAAGTAAGCGGCTATAACATCAGCTAAACGTCCAATCGGCGGCTTAGAGTTTTGCGCCCGTTTGACCATACTAATAATGCGCGCCAGTGCAGTATCTTTACCTACACGAGTGGCTTTAAATATGATCGAGCCTGATTTATTCAAGGTGCCAGTGACCACATCGTCACCGATCACTTTTTCAACAGGCATTGGCTCACCAGTCAACATTGATTCATCAATGGTGCTGTTACCTTCAATAACCACCCCATCAACTGGGATTTTTTCGCCAGGGCGAACTTTAACGTGATCATTAAGTAATACATGAGCAATATCGATGTCGAGGTCTTTTCCATCACGGATAACCCGAGCAGTTTTAGCTTGCAAACCAATGAGACGCTTAATCGCTTCAGAGGTTTTACCGCGCGCTTTAACTTCTAGTGCTAAACCAAGATTTATTAAACCAATAATCATTGCGGTCGCTTCAAAGTAAACATGCCTTGCCATCTCGGGAAATAATTGTGGAAATGCAACTATCAACATAGAGTAAACCCAAGCAGTACCGGTACCTAAGGCAATGAGGGTATCCATATTGGCGTTATGGTTTAAAAATGATTTCCATGCACCGATATAAAAATGCCTACCTGATATCAGCATAATCGCAAGAGTCACCACACCAACCAGTCCCCACACCACTTGTTCTAATAGGGTTGATACCGTCATTTCGCCAATAAACAGTCCATAAATCATCAACGGAATACCGACGGACAGAGCGATAATGGTATGGCGTAATAAACTTTTATAATGTTGCAAATCAGCCTGTTCTTTCTCGTTCATGACATCTTCTGCCGACTCCGCCTTTATTTGAGAGGCATTGTAACCAGCGCTTTCGACCGCTTTTATAATCAACTCGGCAGATGCTTTACCGTTAACTAATACCGTTCTGTCCGCAAAATTCATCTCGGCCGAATCAACGCCTTCTACGTTGTTAATCGCTTTTTCAATTTTGCCAACACAACTCGCGCAGCCTGCGCCGAGAATATTGAGTTGTATGGGTGAGTGTGTAGTGTGATCCATTACTTAACCTCCGTTGAAGTTTCATTAACACAATGGGGAACATCTAATTCCTCTGAAACTATATCCTCTTGATTTGTATTTTCTATTAAATGGCAAATCATGTTTCCTGTAGGTATGTTGTCAGGCATTTGAGACCAATCTTGTATCGCCTTAGAAAGCTTACTTCTTAATTTCACCATTTCGTTGAACTGTTGCTCTGTTTCAAGCAGCTTTACTTTAATTAATTCGCGTACAAGTTGACATGCACTATCCCCAAGATCAGTCTTAGAAAAAATAACTTTAATATCTTCGACAGAAAAGCCTAAATTTCGAGCACTCAAAATAAATTGCATCCTCACCATATCTTTATGGTTGAATGTTTTATAACCATTATTGGGAGATTTGCTTGGATTGAGTAATCCAATTCGAGTATAAAAACGCACAGTATCAGCGGATACACCCAATTTATTAGCGAGTTGAGTCACTTTCATACGACCTCCAAACCAACGTAAGTAACTACGATAGTTCTACTATAACTCTGTGTGTTACACACAGCTCAAGAAGTATATTAGATATAAATAGGGCGCTATGATAGCGCCCTATTTATCCAATTAATGTTTCATCATTTTGCCGTGTTGTTTCATAATGATAGACATTAATTCTTCATGGTTAACCAGCTTCACTGATTCACCTTTTAAGCTAACAGAATCTATTGTGATCTGAGGGGCGTCGATAAATTTACGAGCAGATTTTGTAGTGAAAATATCCTTAGCTCTAACCTGAATATCTTCGTTCTTAGTTAAATTCAAACTCCAATATAATGCATCAGATTTTACAAAATTAGTGTCATCTGCTCCCGTTGAGTAATCATCATAAAACTGAAGTTCAAGCAAATGCTGACCAGGTTCAATGTCAATCTGTCCCTTATTAGCCACAGACTGGCCATCAACGGAAGTAAAAATAAGATAATCAGGTAATGTAATAGTAGCAGCCATTGAAACTGTGCTAGCTAAAGATAAAAGTGTAATTGCGATAAATTTTTTCATAAGAAACTCCAGAAGCTTTATGATGCTCATAAGTAAACGAGCAACGAAAATCTTTATAAATTAATAGTAAGTGATTAATTAAAATAAAGAATTAAGCAATTGGAGGGGGATTTTGACTTCCAAGCGAAGCCGGAGTTGATATCCATAAAGTTGAGTTAACTTTAGAACTTGTGAATAGAGCATTAACTAAATTTGAATCTGATAACAAAACAAATACATTAGCGACTGCATGGCAATGGCTAATACAGTGGCTTGAATCTTCGGGACAACAGTTATCAGTATCATCACAATCATTGTCCATCATAACTGAATGTGACATAGAGCTAGTTTGCATACTTGATTCAGACATTTCGCTAGACATAGCATTATTTGGCATTAATAACTGTATTATTAATGCTAATATAACTGCTAAATTTAACAAAATATTAGTCATGCAATTGTATCCAGTTGAATTATGCGATTAACCATAGCAAATTTTAAAATCAAATTCCATGACATAAGTCACAATCCTAGGTCTATTAAGATATTCAACTTACAATTATTAAACTATTCAATGAATCCTTACCCTGACATAACACTGGGGAGATGCAGACCTGGGCGGGATATGTGCTCTGTACTATGTAGATATGCCCAAGGGATATTGCAGAGAGCACAGGACTCAGGGCCACCGCATGAGTATTTTATTTGTAACCGAGCTACTAAATCCAGTCTTTAATACTACTTTAAGCATCGATGGATTCATCATGCATCGCTTTTGTTTTCTAACAATGCTTATCTTCGTCGGCTCTGCTCCTAACATATTCAAGCTCATATGATGCAGGCATGATAGATTTTCCGCCCCGTGAGCATTGTATATCAGACATACATCCTCACTCATACTGACATCAAGCACCCAGCGCATCGATTCTATGCCCTAATGTTCTCGAACGACTATCGCTGCTTGTTCGGCAATTAACGCCTCAGAACTAATATAATAACGATACTCCAGCTCGATTGGTTTTCCTTTCTCAAGGCGACAACTTTCAACCATAACGTTTTTTTAACCTTTTCCACTTTGAAAAGTCACCGACTAAGTTTTTACTATCAATAACATAGCGCTGGCGACATTCAGTTCCCCCATGACCGTGCTCAATTGCGGATTTGTCCGTATTGTTGGTTTACTTGAAACTGTTTGCTGGAACGGTATATGTACTGGCTCTGTACAAAGTTTTAAGTAAATGCAGCATTTTTAAAAAAAATACTCACATACAAGATCTTAACGTATCATCATTCCGTTTCAAAAACTTGATTTTGTTACTTTATCAAAATAAATACTGTCCATTAATCTGAGCTGAAGTAAGTGCAACAGTTTCTCTTATAGAGATTTCTGGTATATCGAGCTTGAGTAAGCCAACTTAATCACATCATACCGGATTGCAGCTAACGATCATCATTAGCTAGCTCATTATTGAAGAATATTACAGTGACTGGAACAAATTTTTATTATTACATTATTCACGTAAGTTAACTTAAACACGAAGCAATCTTTTAGCAGTGAAGGACTACTGATTACACATTAAAATTCATGTTATTAATAAACGCTCCAATATAATACATGTTGTTATTGGACCATATGTATTGTAGAAGTCCTTAAAATCAATACTCATAGCATATATGTACATAAATAACTCCTCCTAAGCCGTGCACATAGCCTGTTAAACAGTGAGGATGAAAAGTCTTTTATTTATCAGAATAAATAAACAGAGCGTTCTATTTTGCGCAGCAAAATACCATGTTGAAAATAAAATTCCATAAAGCGAATGATACTCTGCAGGGCCGGATTATACATTGTTAAATTGGTTAACAAACCTATCCAGTCGAACGAATTTCATTCGATTATGGATGATTTATATCAATCAATAATCTCGCATTAAGTCGACTTAAGAACAAAATAGCTAAATGTTAACAGAATTTACAAAGCATAATCTCACCCTGTGATACTCTGTGAGTTAGGGAGATATTTATGCCCGAACATGGGTAAATGCAGCGTGTAACAACATCGGTGCAAAGGCAGCTTGCTAGCCACCTTTGGTTGACGAGCTAAGCGTGTAGCGAGATGTTATCACGTGAACCAGGGCGTTGTTGCCTAAATGAATGAACCTTCCGTCTCAGATGCGATCAGATCCTGTGAATACCACGCAGGAACCGCTATCAGATGGGCAAATCTAAATCTCGCATTACCAATTGGCCGGAATATAACAAGGCGTTGACCAACCGAGGCTCACTGACTTTTTGGATAGACGAGCACGCGCTCAACCTCTGGTGTCACACTGAACACCATGGTGGTCGAGGTCGGGGATTTCAATACAGTGACACGGCGATAGAAACCGCCTTAATGCTCAAAGGTTTGTTTAATCTCCCCTTGCGAGCACTAGAAGGTTTTCTCAACTCAGTGTTTAGTTTGATGAGTCTGCAATTAACTTCACCTGGTTACAGCTGCATCAGCAAGCGGGCAAAGACAGTCAAAGTTAACTACCGCCCCCCTTGCCGAGGCGCGATTGCTCACTTAGTTGTCGATGCCACAGGACTGAAAGTATATGGCGAAGGTGAATGGAAAATGCGTAAACATGGTAAGGAAAAACGCCGAACTTGGCGTAAGTTGCACCTTGCGATAGATGCGGCCACACATGAAGTCATCGCAGCCGAAGTCAGTTTAGAGAGTGTGGCAGATAGTGAGGTTCTCCCAACGTTATTAAACCCACTAAGGCGCAAGGTAAAACAAGTGTCAGCTGACGGTGCTTATGACACCAAAACAATGGAAACAAGAGAATGACTATCACCAACGCTCCCTGTCAGAAACAGCTATGTATCGTTACAAGCAACTGATTAGCCCGAAATTGAGCCTGCGGGACTACAACGGCCAAGTCGGCGAGGCACTGGCTGGTGTGAAAGTGATGAACAAAGTCATAGGACTGGGTATGCCTATTCGCCAGAGGGTCAATTAATACCAGGAACCCTTTTAGGAAAAGGCATACCTAAGATTGATTTAGGCAACAACGCCTCTGCAATGGGCTTAACGTGCTTTATTTTCCGTTTTCTGAGAGGTCCCCAAAAATATCGCTTGCCTCAGTATGACAACTGTCATACACTATGTTTAAGGTTAGTGCATCGTGCGTTAACCATCGGAGAGCCGAAGCGCATAAGCGGGTGAGGCGAAGGAAAGTATCATGGCAAATCTATCAATCAAATCTCGTAAAACTGGTGAAACTTTTAACTTCTGGATCCCGTTAGACGGAGGATATATTCGTCTTGAATCCCAAGGTCGCAGCGGGACTTTAGGCAGACAAATTTGTGTGGGCGGTGGCTTCATGGGTAACACACTTTCCGCACGTTCTGAGGCCAGCTTTGAAAAGCAATGTCGTAGCTGGTATCGCGCTTACATGCGCAATCAATCAAATATCTAACATCAAATTTATTAAGCCCTGTAATACAGGGCTTTGGAGTCTTATGAGCCAATTACCGCGCAATCCGAGTTTTACCCCGTCCCCAAAATTAAGGGCAAACCTTGAGGAAAGGAGAGAAGGGACGACCGAGCGCCTAAATCAGATTTGGGATCGCTACGAATATTTGCAACTCCAAGCGGGGATTCACTTAGAGTCAGCAGAAAAGCAAGTGTTGTTAAATGTGCTTTCTGGCTCATTTATCGAGCCGTCTTTTATCGAGCATTTGGCGCATGAGATCATAGATTCTGATGATTACATCGAGGGAATAGATGCTGCCAAGACGCTCTACGAAAAAGTTAAAAACGCCACTTATGCTGAATTGTTAGCTACCGTAGAGCGGCTTGGGTTCTGAACAAGTCCTCCAAAACTAGCGCCCTTCGGGGCGCTTTTGCTTTCCGTGAAAGGCTTACGCAATACCGTGTTAAACTGATTAGGCAGTGAAAAAATCCTATTGTCTGCATATCCCCAAATAAAGAGGAAATACAGACAATGAGCCGCGCTGACGCACTAACACCCTCCCAAATAAATCGAGTTCTGAAAACATGCCTATTGATGCAGCATGGACAAGCTAAAGTGGGGGCAATAGCCCTTAGCCATGCTGCAATGCGAGTGAGTGAGATTGCTCGACTTGATGTAAAAACCGTTCTATTCCCCAATGGTTTACTTCGACAAGAAATAAACCTGCCGAGCCTGATCTGTAAAAATACCAAGCCCCGCACGATATGGTTAACCAATCTAACTGCCAGAACAGCTATCCAAGACTGGATTGACTACCGTATACAACACAAGTGGGGGTTAGGTACTTCACCTGATTACCAAGGGCTTAATCCAGACTCAAAGCTGATCTTAACGAACCGTGGATCAAGTTATTCATTGCAGCCGAAACCAAGACGCCTTGATGATGGAACTATCAAAGAATACTGGTGCTGTGACGCTCTAGAGCAAGCTATACGTAATGTTTACAAACGTTGCAGATTACCGCAGTGTTCGTCACATACAGGGCGTAAAAGCCTAGTGACCAACTCTGTATTGTCTGGAGTTAGTTTAGAGACAATGGCGCGAGTTCTAGGCCATTCAGAAGCATCAACAACGTTGGGGTATGTCGTGATTCAGCAACATGTGATTCGCGATATGTGCAGCATCGAATGGATTTGATGGTAAAAATCAAAAAATTAATATATTTTCCCAAAATGGGAAATTAATTATTGACTATCGTTTATACGTTTCCCATAATGGGAAATATAGACAAGGGGATTGCATGAGAGTTGTTTCAAGAGCCGCCTTGCGGGAGTTTTGGGAGCAGCCCATTTATCAAGATAGTGAGCAACCGCTCAAGTCATGGTACGAGGAAGCTAAAAACGCGAACTGGCAAAATCCGCAAGACATAAAAGCGTTGTACCGCAACGCGAGTTTTGTTGGCAATAACAGGGTGGTATTCAACATCCACGGCAATAAGTACCGTCTTATTGTGGCCGTGAATTACAAGTTTGCAATGGTCTATGTTCGCTTTGTTGGTTCTCATGCTGAGTATGACAAAGTTGATGCAACCACAATTTAGGAGGTTTGCAATGCAAATTAAACCGATCAGAACCGTGGCTGATAATGAAGCCGCCTTAAAGCGCATTGAGCAGCTTTTTGATGCTGAACCTAACACGCCAGAGGGTGACGAGCTGGAAGTGTTGATAACGCTGGTGAGCGCGTTTGAGGACGCTCATTTTCCGATTGAAGCGCCAGATCCAATCGCGGCGATTCAGTTTCGGATGGAGCAGCAAGAGCTTGAGGATGTCGATATGGTGCAGTTTTTTGGGCAACGTAGCAGAGTGTCAGAGGTGTTAAACCGCCAACGCAAGCTAAGCCTTAACATGATCCGTAAGCTGAATGAGGGGCTTAAAATCCCGCTTCCTTGCTTGATCAAAGATTATCAATTAGCCAAATAACAGTAATTAGACAATTGCCACTATTTTTATCTTTGATAGGTATAGGCGCACTTGTTCAGGCATCTGCATTATTTGTATGTAAATAATAACGGAAAATAGGCATGGACTTTGAAGAAGCAAAAGAAATTCTTATTGCTAACTCTGTCGGCAGTAATGAGTACCATCAACTTCAAAGTAAGCGTCCATTTTAGGACGTATTGACGCCTTATAGATTTCGGCCAAGCATCCTGGCTAGATGTCTTTCATGATCTGCACCAGTCCTGGTGGGATTTTCCACTGGCGGTTATCATCGCTGACCACCATCACTGATTTCTTGTTGATTTTGATAACCACCCCGAACACTTGGCCTTCTTTGGCCTTGAAGTGGACTTTTTGGCCTAAACGTAGCTGGCTTAGAACATTGATGTCGTTTTGCAAACGTAA